>JAPPLF010000085.1 GCA_028874215.1 Acidobacteriota bacterium | reverse complement strand
GATGGAAGAATTATCGTGCAGAACGCTGACTCGACTTAATCAGACCTTCCTTAACGGGCATTACCCCGAGGGGGAACTCGTCGAGCTTGGATTCCCCCGCCATGGAGTGTGAAGATCCATTTGCAACACTACATGTTGCAAGTGATATTATTTCAGTCATGCCCATGTACGACCCGCCACACCCAGGCGAGATGATCCGAGACATTCTGGAAGACAGAGAGGTTGGCTGGACTGTAACGGAGTGTGCCCGGCGGCTCGACGTAGCACGGAACACATTGTCACGGTTGCTGAACGGCCGTATTGGAATCTCGCCAAGAATGGCGCTGGCATTGGAAAGAATCGGTTGGAGCAACGCGGATCACTGGATGCGGCTTCAAGCGGCCTACGACTTGGCGCAAGAGAGGCGCAAGAGTGCAGATGCTGCCTGAGATCGAGCCTACCGAAGGGCGCAGGAGAATGAGAAAGGGGCCGTTCCCCAGGTTCTTAATTCGCTGGAATACGGGGCAGGCTATGCCGGGGCCTTCCTCCTGCCTTGGCATTTCAAAAACTTTGAGATCCGAATTGCGGGAACCTCAAGGGTGTTGGCAAGGGCATCGGCCAGCCGGCCAAGCGCACCCGAGTCACTGAAACCGTAGCGAAAACAGGTCGGCGTCCTTCATCACCAGCCGCAGCCGGACCGGTTTGCCCGCGATCCGCTTCAGGGGCTCGTCCGTCGTTGCCCCGGAATGGGAACGCTTCCAGCGCACCGTGTGCTCGATCTCGTCTCCCCAGACCAGCGGGGATTCCTCCAGAGCGAAGCCGGGAAGCGGCCGTCCCGCTTCGTCCTGTATCTCGATGTGGATGCTTCCCGCGGCGGAGGTGGCGAAGTTGAGCTCCAGGTTGCTCCCCTCGAAGGCCAGTGGCTTGGTCACCACCTCGCCTCCGCGATAGCCGGCGTTGAGCGAGACGAACCCGTCGGTCCTCAGGACCATCCGCTCCATGTGAATGGTGGGAAATTTGTAGTGGCGGAGCACGTAGAGGGAGATCTCGTCATCTCCGGTGGAAACCACTCCGGTGGCCGTCATGTTGGTGCGGTTGTACCAGTTCCTCTTCTCGCGTCCGGGCCGAATGAAGGCTTGAGGGAACCTGCGGTCCCAGTTCAGACCGTCGCGGCTGGTCATGAACACCGTCTCGGAAACCCCGTTCTCGGGCGCGTCGGGAATCCGGGTCCGCCAGGGAACGAAACGCTTGGGAAAGCCCAGGAAGATGTGGGGCGCACGGAAATAGGGCGTGATTCCGTTGGTGTAGAATTGGTCCCGCGGCCCCTCCCCCAGCTTGATGTCCTCCAGCTTGCTCCAGTTCAGGAAATCGGGCGAGGTGGCCCGGGCGACGGCCCGGATCGTGGGCATCCGGCGCTCGCCGGAGCCGGTGTGGCGGGGTGGATACCAGACCCGGAGGTAAGCGACGTACTCATTCCGGAACCCGTCCCAGAAGATCTCGTCTCCTCCCCAGTCCGTGGGAGGCTGCGTCAGGATGGCCTCTTCACGGATGGGCTTCCAGTGGATCCCGTCGGGCGAAACCATCCCGACCATGCGTTTCAAAGGGGTGTTGGGTTGTCCTGACGCCAACGCCTTGTACCTTTCCTCGGGAGGAGTCTTGGGATTGGTGTCCAGGAAGACCATGAAGTTGTGGTTGCCGAACCGGTCCCAGATGATGTTGTTCTGTTTCGACCCGTTGAATTCCACCAGGCCCAGCGCGGGCTTGGTCCAGGTCCGGCCGTCCCGGCTCTCCGCGTAGCACGTGACTTCGGGATGTTCGGGGACCATGGTCTCACCCGGTTCCAGCAGGGACGGGGCTGCGGAACTCGTGAGGCTGTGGCCCCGGTAATAGATGCGATAGAGGCCGTCGCCGTGAACGACCGAGGTGTAGAAGCAGGTCGTGCCCTCCCACGGCTTGTCGAAGTCGAGCACCTTTCCGCCGGAGGCGGGGGTCTGGAGCTCCAGCCGGACGTCCCCCGTCATGGAGTCGATCAAGTAGTCGTCCACCATGAGCTCCAAGCGGTCTCCGACGTCCAGGGGTTTGGCCTTGTGATCGCCGCCGCCAGCCAACGGTTGAGTCGTGAACAACAAAGCCGCGAGCAGAGTTGCTCTCATCATCTGCATCCTCCTTGCGCCCCTGTCAGGAACGGAGAGCGAGTCTATCCATCCGGCCTCTACCGGTCAAAACGGGACGAACGGGCGTTCTTGAAATGGCGGAGTCGGCGAAGGAAACTGAACCAGTTCAGGCCGTACACTGGCGCATGATGCCGTGCAGCCGATCTTGGCCGCGGAGGTCGTTCGGGATGAAGTGGAAACGGAAGAACCTGACCTGCATCGCCGCCCCGTTTCTGGCAGCGGCATGTGCGAGCGCCGGGTTCGCCCTCCAACCTCATTCCGAATCTGGAGCCGACGAAGACAAGGCGTCGGAACCCTACCGGGTCGGGGGAAAACGGGACGGTCCCAGTTTCTTCCCCCGGGTCCACTACCCGGAAGTGAAGCCCCTGAAGGAAGGGGAACTGGACTTCCGTCACTATCCCACCTATGGCGAGATCCATGGGTTCCTCCGGAAGTGGTCTCGCGAGTATCCGCAGATATTGGACCTCTACTCGGTGGGCCGGAGCTTCGAGGGACGGGAGATCTGGCAGGTGACCGTCACCAACCGGGAGACGGGAAAGGATACGGACAAGCCGGCCATGTTCGCCGAGGGTGGGCGTCATTCGGGTGAGACCGCCAGCTCGGTCTCCATCGTCCAGCTCATTCACCAGTTGGTGACCGGGTATGGGAAAGATCCCGAGATCACGCACCTGGTGAATACCAAGGCCTTCTACCTGCGCCCGGTGAACAATCCCGATGGCACCGAGCTCTTCCTGAACACGGCCCAGACCAATCGCAGCTCGGTCCGTCCCCACGACACGGACGGGGATGGCCTCCTGGATGAGGACCCGGGCGAGGACCTGGACGGCGACGGCCTTCTGCTGCAGATGCGCCGTCACGTGGGAGAAGGGAAGGGAAACGCCATCCGGGACCCAAGAGATCCGGACCGGCTCATGAAGACGGTGCCCGAGGGGGAGGGGGACTGGCAGGTCGACCCGGAAGGCGTGGACAACGACGGGGACGGCAAGTTCAACGAGGACGGGATCGGCGGGCTCGACCTGCACCGAAACTACCCGGAGAACTGGCGGCCCGAACCGGGACGGGACGCCACGGAGCGGGGATTCACCCAGGTAGGAGCGGGCGAATACCCACTGTCCGAGCCGGAGACGCGGGCGGTGGTCCTCTTCCTGCTGACCCATCCCAACGTGGCCATCGGCCAGTCCATGGACACGCCCATGGCCATGCACCTGCGCCCGCCCTCCACCAGCCGCAGCCAGGAGACCATGGCACCGGACGACCTCAAGTGGTACGTCTATCTCGACAAGCAGGCGAAGGCGATTTCCGGGTACCCCTGGGCCGGCGACGTCTACGAGGACTACAGGAACGTCCATCCCTTCCACGTCATCACCGGGGAACCGAGCCTGCCCATCCCCCTGTTCGGCCACGGGCCCGACTTTGGATATTCCTACTTCGGCTCCATCTGGTACAACGACGAGCTCTGGAACATCGGCCGGCAGGAGGACTACGACGGGGACGGAAGACTGGACGACTACGATGCCCTGGTCTGGAATGACCGGGAGCGCGGAGGCAAGGAGTTCATCCCCTGGAAGAAGATCCCGCATCCCCAGTTGGGGGAGGTGGAGATCGGCGGGTTTACGCCCAAGTTCGCCTTTTGGAACCCACCCGTGGACCTGCTCGAGGAGTGGGCCAGCAAGAGCACCCGGTTCAATCTGTTCCTGGCCAAACAACTGCCGCAGGTCCGGATCTCACGGGTCCGGGTGAGGCCCCTGGCTCCCGGGGACTATTCCATCGAGTTCACCTACCGCAACGTGGGCCATCTCCCCACGGCCCTGGTCCAGGCCCGGCTCGTCAAGATCGTGAAACCGGACACGGCCCGGATCGAGTTCGACGACGAGCTTGTGGAGAGCGGCCGGGTGCAGGTCCTGGAGCCGTCGCTCCGCAGCAAGGACATCGAAGCGGGTTGGCTGGACCCGGCGGAGAACCGGACCGTGGCCTGGAGGGTCCGGCTCAAGGATGTCGAGTCGGTCGAGGCGAAGGTCTCCATTCACTCCACCCGGGGCGGCGTGGACCGGCGCCGGGTGAGGATTCCGGCGGGGGTTGAATGAGGACGGGACGCGCCGTTGCAATGAGGGAGGGCGTTATGGCGGGACAGATCTCCAAATTGAAGGAGGTTGGCGGGATCGGAATCTTGGTTCTCATGTTCGTTCTGGCTTCGGTGGGAACGTTCGTTGGAGCGGGCTCCGGGGATTTTCGGGCCTCCTGTGTCAAGGTGGATATCACTCCGGAAATTCCTCAGTGGCTGTTGGGCTACGGTCCGAGACGGTCCGAGGGCGTCCACGACCGCCTCTATCATCGAATTGCCGCGATGGATGACGGGAAGATGCAGTTCTTCCTGGTCTCCTCGGATCTGGCCGCCATTTCTCCGGCGTTCTACGAGCAGTTTTCCAGGGAGTTGGAACAGGAGACGGGGATCAAGTCCCATCAGGTGTGGTGGACCCTGACTCACACCCATTCGGCTCCGGAAGTGGGCTCTCCGGGAATCGTCAAGATCATGCTGCCCAACCGGTACTTGCACGAGCCCAACCCGGAGTATTCGGAGTGGGTGAAGAGCCGATTGATCGAGGGCGTTCGCGAGGCTCGCTCCAAGCTGGAGCCGGCGCGTCTTGCAGTGACGACCGGTTACTCGATGGCGAATATCAATCGGCGCGCCATCGACGTTGACGGGAGTGCCTCGTTGGGCATGAACCCGGACGGACCGGTGGACCGTCAGATCGGGCTAATCCGGCTGGACCGGCCGGATGGTTCGCCGCTGGGCCTGATTGCCATCTACGCCATGCACGGGACCGTTCTCGGGTCCGAAAATCTCCTGATCAGCGGAGATGCCCAGGGGATCGTGGCCGAGTACGTGGAGGACAAGCTGGGCGCCCCGATGCTGTACGTCAACGGCGCGGCCGGGAATATCGCTCCCATCTACAGCACTCGTCCGAATTTCAAGAGAGGTCACATCACCCAGTTCAACGTGTTGCTGGGGGACCGGATCCTGCAGGCGAATGCCTCACTGAGGAGCGGCACTTCAAAGGTCACCTTGTGGACCGGAGAAACGGTCGTTGAGAGTCCCCGCAAGGAAGGATTCGGATGGGTCGAGGAGCTGGCCCATTACCTTCGGGTGACGGAGACCGGAGCGAGCCTGGTTCGCGTGCCGGTGCGTTTCCTGAAGATCAACCGGGATCTCGTCATCTGGTCGGCACCGGTCGAGCTGTTCTGTGAGATCGCCATCAACGTCCGCAACCATTCGCCTTTTCCCTACACGTTTTTTGCCGGCTATACGAATGGTTTCTTGGGGTACCTGCCCACCCGGCAGGCATTCTCGGAAGGGGGTTATGAACCGGGCCGCGTCACTCCCTTCACCGAGCAGGTCGAGGACGATTTTACGCAGGGGGTGAGCACCTTTATTCAGGGAATGCCTCGGTAGCGGCGCATTTGGTCAACGCTGCGGCGGTGGTCGGCTCACCGGCCTGGCGCCGGGCGTGAGAAAGACGAACCAAACGAGTACAATCGGCACTTGGAGGAGCGCTGATGTCAGGAAGAATCGTCTATTTCAACGGTGACTTCGTCCCCGAGTCCGAGGCCCGGGTCTCCATATTCGACTCGTCCCTCATGTTCGGAGACATGGCCTTCGAGGTGGCGCGGACGTTCGGGGGGAAGCCTTTTCGCCTGGGACATCACCTGCATCGCCTCTATGCGTCGCTTCGCCTGCTGGAGATCGATCCCGGCATGACCGCACAGGAGATGTACGATCTCACCTTGGAGACTCTGGAGCGGAACTTTCCCACCGAGCCCCGCGACATGGACTGGCAGATCATGCATGACGTGTCCCGGGGACCGCTGTCGCTCTACCGGAGCGCATTTCCCAAGGGTGTGCAACCCACCGTCTCCATCAACTGTTGGCCCCTGGTCACCCACATGGGGCACTTTGCACCGAATTACGATTCAGGCGTGGACGTGGTCATCGCGTCCCAGCAGGCGTTGCCGGCGCAACTGGTGGACGCCAAGGCCAAGACCCGCAGCCGCCTGCACTACCAGATGGCCGTGCTGCAGGGGGCTCGGATGGGGGAGAACAAGTGGCCGGTCCTCATGGACCCGGACGGGTTCCTGGCCGAAGGCCCCGGCTGGAACATTTTCCTGGTTCGGGACGGCGTGCTTCTGACGCCGGAGGGGCGGAATATTCTGTTGGGAGTCTCCCGGGCAACCATTATCGATCTGGCGAACGAGTTGGGGATTCCGGTGCAGGAGGCGAATCTGGGCCGTTACGAGGCCTTGCAGGCCGACGAGGTCTTCTGCACGGCGACCACCTACTCCCTGGTCCACGCTGCCAGTTTCGAGGGGCAGACGGTGGGGAATGGGCGGCCGGGGCCAGTGTTTCGGCGCCTCACCGAAGCGTGGATGAATCTGGCCGGGTTGGATTTCGTCGCGCGGGCGCAGGAATACGCCCGGCGGCTTCCGGCGTGGGAAGAGGCGGAGATGAGGGCGGTCCGGGGAGTGGAGCCGGTTCACGCCTGACAGGAGCGGGGTTTTTCTACCCCCGCAGCAACGAGGAAGAGGGAAGACGGGGGGACTAACAGTCCCCCTCCTACCCTTACAGCACGACGCGGATCTTTCGGGCGACTCTTACCACGACGGACTTGTCGGACCACTGGGGCCATTCCCGCTCCCATATCTCCAGGTGACGCTCCTGGGACTGGCCCGGAATGGTGAGTCTGGCTGACATGACCAGGACGGTGTCGGGTCCGGTGGCGGCCAGGAGGGTGTATCCGGAGGTGAGGGGCTCGGCGAACTTGCGGGGCTCGGACCAGGTCTTCCCCTTGTCCAGGCTGACCATCACGTAGTCGCCGGCCGCTTCGGACGGGTTCTCGATGCCCACGTCTTGAAGATAGCGTTCCTGGTAATCCCGCAACGCGACCGGGTACGGTCCGCCCTCGTCGTTGAGTCCATGTCCGTAGCCCACCTTCAGACGTCTCCAGCCGAAGCTGCACACGAGGGCGCCGTTCTCCAGCAGGACCATCTGGGGCGCTAAACCTAGGATGTGCATGGACTCCGGTTCCTGCCAGGTCTTGCCGCCGTCCAGGGAACGGACCTGGAACATGGGCGCGAAACGGCCGGTCCGCATCACCGCCAACAGCTCCCCGCCGCCCAGGTCCACCATGGCCGGTTCGCAGAAGCTCTCCTGTCCGGTCTCCCCGTCGTAAGCGATGGTGGAGAGGTACTCCCAGGTGGCGCCGCCGTCGCTGGAGGACAGCAGGTAGGTTCGGTACTTGAACCACTTCTGGCCGCTGGTGGCGGGAAATCCCTCCATGGGCACCGTGTCTCCCTGGAAATTCCCGTAGCAGGCGGCCAGCAGGGTCCCATCATCCAACTCCAAAAACGGGCCCCCGACGCCCAGGTAGTCCACTTCGGTCTCGTTGTCGGCCGTCAGCGGCGTCCACCGGTCGACACGCGCCGTGGCGGGGGACCAGGAGATCCGTTCTTCGGTGGCGTTTTCATCCAGGGACTGGACGTTCGCCATTTCCAGGGAGAACAGCCCCGGCTCGCCGGTGGCAGAACCGCGGCCCTTCAGGAAGAAATAGCTTCCGTCCCGGAGAGGAAGCAGGTGCGGCCTGGCGATGGCCGGGCCCACGTCCCATGTCGTCCCCGAGTCGGTCGTGGTCAAGGCGATCTCTCCCCGGCCCACCAGGACTCTTCCGTCCGGCAGGGTCACCATCCGGGGCCCGTAGGACAGGCCCGGGTATTGGTCGGTAGGCACCGTCACGGGATCACCCACCTCCAGACGGATCTTGGGCGGGTCGGATGGCGTCTTTGGCTCGGGAGCCGGCTGGCAGGCGCCGATGACGATGGCGAGCGCGGTCAGGACAATCAAGCTGGCAGGGATGTCTCATCATCAGGGATGCTCCTTCAATCCAAGACTCACGCCGACGAATCAGGAATCTGGGCAGACTCCCAGGAACTTCATGATTTCACCGGCTGTCTCCTGGGGCAGCTCCTCAGGCAGGAAGTGCCCGCAGGCCAAGGCTCGACCCCGGACCTCCACGGCTCTCTCCCGCCACACCGTGAGCATATCCAGACTGGCTCCGGTCTGCCATCCTGGACGCTTGGTGGTGTCGCTGCCCCAAAGCGCCAGGACCGGACAGGTCAGCCGCCGACCCCGGTCCTCCTCGTCGTGGACCAGGTCCAACTCGATGCCCCGGTAGTCCAGGCAGGTGGCGCGGATCGTCTCGGGGTCGGAGAAACAGCGCAGATATTCGTCGTAGGCCTCCGGGGTGATGGAGCCTTCGATGCCGCACCATCGCTCCAGGAGGAAATCCAGGTAGAACTTGGCGCTGTTGCCGATAAGAGTTTCAGGAAAAGGTTCGGGTTGCCGCATTAAATGCCAGTGAAACCAGGCAAAAGACAGGTCCTTGTCCATTATGTCGAAGGCCGCCTGGGAGGGGACCACGTCCAGGGAGGTCAGGGTTCGGACCCGGTCCGGATGGTCCAGGGCCATCCGGTGTCCGACCCGGGCGCCGCGATCGTGGCCCACTAAGTGGAAGGAATCGAAGCCCAGATGGGCCATGACCTGGACCTGGTCGTTGGCCGTGGTCCGCTTGCAGTAGACGTTCAGGTCTCCCGGGGGGACGGGAGGTTTTCCGCTGTCGCCGTAGCCGCGCAGGTCGGGTGCGACCACGGTGAAGTGCGGCGCCAGCAGCGGCGCCGTCTTATGCCACATGACGTGGGTCTGGGGGTATCCGTGAAGCAGCAGGAGCGGAGGGCCCTGTCCGCCGTGGACGAGGTGGATGGAGGTGCCGTTGGCGTCGATGCGGGTTCGGGTGAATTCTTCGAACATGCGCTCTATCCTACTTTGTATTTGGAAAGAATGGTCGACTGGAAAGTCGCCCTTCCAGTGGGGGACCAACAGTCCTACCTCCTATTCCAGCAGATGCGGCGGTCCCAGCCAGACTTCGTCGGGGTGGGTCTTCCACCACTCTTCCAAGGCTTGCTCCTGGGGAGCGAGCCGGCCCTGGCAGCGCAGTCCTCCGGGAGAGAGGTTCAGGCTCACGGCCGTCTCCGAGCTTGCTTCCACCCAGTGGGGCGTCAGGAGCTGGTTCCAGAGGCAGTCGCCCGGCTTCATGACGAAAGTGAGGACATCCTCGGGCTTTAGTCCGCGAGGCTTGGACAACTCCTCCCGGCGGGCTTCCTGCACCACCTCGTCCAGGGGCGCCCAGCGGCCGGGATCCGTCAGGCCATGGAAATGCTTGGTCCCCCAGATCTGCCAGGCCAGGACGTGGGAGAGGTCCATGTGGTAGTTGGTGGCGCAGCCCGGACCCGAGAAGAACAGGATGGGGAAGCATCTCCGCCAGGTGAAGCCGGCCGAATGGAGGAAACGCTTCCAGGGAACCATCACCTGCTCCTCCAGTCCCTCCAGGATCCCGCCCGGTCGCTGGAACCGGGCGAGGTCGAAATGGGACATCTGGAATGGTGAGTCCAGGGCCTCCTGGATGGGAAGGGACCGGAATTGGCGCGAGATGTCGGTCTCGTCCATGCGGTCTCCCCGTCTTCCGCTCAGGACCCGGACTCCCTCATCCCGGCGGACCATATCGACCATGCGGTCCAGGGGAGGGAACCGGTAAGAGAAGGGAACCAGGGATGCGGCCAAGGAGAAATTGAGCCAGCCGATCCACCGTTCCCGAAAGGCGCTCGGAGTATCCGCCGCTCGGTGCATGTTCATGGTCAGTCGGACTCGTCGTTTGTTCAGGCGCCTCCGAGGAAAGTGTCAGTAACTCCTGACCCAATGGCGGTAAAGGGGCTTCACCGTTTCCGGGAGGCATTCGTAGACGGCCGGTCTCACCGGCGGAATCTCGTTCTCCGGCAAGCCCGGCTCGTCCACCATGGTCCGGCGCGCTCTGGTTCCCGGCATCAGGACCCGCGTGTCCAGCCACCACGGAACGTAACGCACGATCATGCTGATGCGGCGTCCGCCGCTCTCGTTGCTCGCCGTGGCGTGCCAGAGCCGGCTGTCGAAGAGAAAGACGCTGCCCGCCGGACCGGTGGCGTGCCGCTCGGTGGGGTAGGGTTCGAACAGGGGAACTCCGATGGCGCCGGTGGGATTGTCCGAGGTCCGGTGGCTGCCGGGGACGATCCAGGTGCCGCCGTTTTCGTCGGTAAAGTCGGAAATCATCCAGATGGAGGAGAGCTGGAACGGCGTGTCGGGGTAGGGAGCCGGGACGTGGGCGGCCTTTTCCTGGTTGTAGGGCCAGTCCGCGTGCCAGCGGCCCCGCTCGTTTCCCGGCTCGGTGATCATGCTCCCGGTGTAGGAGATGCGCAGGTGGCCGCCGAACCAGGCGCGGGCCACGGCCATGACCGTCTCATCCGCCAGGTACGGCACGAACGTGGGGATGGAATCCAGCACGCCGAAGGCGCTGCTCACACCCTGGTAGGTGTCGGCAGAACCCTGCGCCGCCATGACGGCCTCGACCTCGCGTCGAATGGTCCGGACCTCCTCCTGGGGAATGACCCCTTTCACCACGCAGAAGCCGTCCAGCTTCAGATGCAGCAGGATCTGCTCCAGATTCACGATTCAGGCTCCTTTCTCGGGTGTGCCGTCGGCGGCGTATTCCGTCCGCCCGCGACCGCGGAAACCGGCGACTCTCTGCCGACCCGCTCGTCTTGATATCACATCCGCCCGTGGTAGTCTGTTCGTCCCATGAAGAGACAGGCACTCCCCCCATTATGTATTCCCTTGATCCTGTTGATTGCTGGTTCCGGTTTCGCCGCCGCTGAAAACCTGACCTGTTCCGACAATTCGGTTGCGGCCGGCGCCGTCCGAACTCCGGAGGACGTTCAGGCATTCGTACGATGCGCCCACGAGTATGTCCAGGAAATGGGCTTCGACGAGGCTCGGCGGGCCTTCCACGAGGACGACCGGTGGAAGAGCGGGTCGATCTATGTCTTCGTGGACGAGGTGTCGCCGGTGAGCGATCAGTCCAGGTCGCTGGTCTATCCGCGTGACCCGTCGAGAGAAGGCCAGCCGTGGGGGCTGTATGTCGATGTCTGGGGCAACGACTGGTACGCGGAACAGTACCGCCTCATGACCAAATTCGACGAGGCATGGATCTACTACGCCTCCCCGCATCCGGAGACCGGAGAGCCGGCGCCGAAAGCTTCCTTCCTCAAAGCCATCGACTGGGATGGAATTCCCGCCTCCATCGGCGCGGGCATCTACCGCCCCGACCTGCCCGGAAACTGCAGGCCGGAAGACGTCAACGCCATGGATCTGGCCGCCGAGCCTTCCGCGGACAGACTTCAGGAGTTCGTCCGTTGCGCCGCGCTGGAGCTGGAAGCGAACGGCTACTTCGCCTCCATCTCTCTGTCCGCCGACCCGCGGTGGACACACAAGTCGATCTACGTCTTCGGTGTGGACCGGCACGGCAAGACGCTCTTCAGCGGGGACTCGTCCCATGAAGAGTGGGCTTACACCGATTCCGAGTTGACGTCGCTCAACGACCGGGACGACCTGAGTGTGGCGCAGGCGTTCGGCGAGACATTCCTCTATTACAAGTCCCTCAATCCCGCTACCCGGACGAAGCGCCGGAAGATGATTTTCGTCAAGCGGGTCGTTTCCTATGGGCTGCCGATCCTGGTCGGCGCCGGCTACTACCTGGATCGAGCCGGCGAGGGCGGGATGGCGACGCTCCGCTATTGGCAGGCCCCGACCATCCTCAACCCGTACCTTTCGCGCGGCACCAAGGAAGCCGAAGGCGCATCCCTGGTCATCGAGCCGCTGGCCGAGTACAACCCCGACGGGGAATTGGTCCCGGTTCTGGCCGACAAGGTTCCGACTCTCGCCAACGGCGGCGTCTCGGCCGATCGGACCCGGATTACCTGGACACTTCGGGAGGACGTGGTCTGGTCCGACGGAACGCCCTGCACGGCCGAAGATGTCGTATTCACCTGGCGGTACTGCACGGCGCCGGATGCCGGCTGCGTCCACGCGGCGAAGTTCGCGAACGTAAGCTCGGTTGACGCCGTCGATGACCGGACCGTCACCATCACGTTCGATGGACCGACGTCATTCCCGTTTTCCCCGTTCGTGACCTACAACGGTCCGATTCTCCAGGCTGCGCAGTTCGCTGACTGCCTGGGCGCGTCGGCCGCGGGATGTACGGAAGCGAACCAGCGGCCCATCGGCACGGGACCGTACGTGGTGGCCGATTTCAGCAGCAACGAGTCCGTCCGCTACGAGTTCAATCCGCTGTACCGGGGTGTCGATTACGGCGTTCCCTATTTTGGCGAAGTGATGATGCAGGGGGGCGGTGACGCCACTGCTGCCGCAAGAGCCGTGCTGCAGCTCAACGAAGCGGACTATGCCTGGAATCTCCAGATTGAACCGGATGTCCTGGAATCTCTGGCGGAGGGCGGAGGCGGATCCATCGTCACCGGTTTCGCCACCGCCGTCGAGCGCCTCATGCTCAACCAGACGAACCCGGATCCAAGTCTGGGGGAACTCCGGTCGGAGTACGCCGGAGGGACGAACCCCCACCCGTTCCTGAGCGATCCGGTCGTGGGCCGCGCCCTCTCCCTGGCCATCGACCGCGACACTCTGGTTCGGGTCGGGTATGGTCCGCTTGCCGGCCGGTCGACGTGCAACCTCTGGCCGTATCCTCCAGGCCAGGCATCGACCAACAACGATGAATGTCTCGTGCAGAACCTCGATCTCGCCAGGGAGATTCTCGACGGCGCCGGAATCGTCGACTCGGACGGAGACGGCGTGCGGGAGCGCAACGGGGTTCCGCTCAGGATCCTGTTCCAGACATCGACCAATGCCGTGCGTCAGACCACCCAGGAGTACATCAAGGGCTGGTGGGCGGAGATCGGCGTCGAGACCGAATTGAAGGACGTCGTCGCTTCGGTGTTCTTCGGTGGAGATCCGGAAAGCCCCGACACGGTGGGCAAGTTCTACGCCGACGTTCAGATGTATACCAACGGCTCCTCCTTTGTGGACCCGGAAGGCTATCTGGGCGCCTGGGTCACGTCTGAGATCGCCGGGGCATCCAACTCGTTCCGCGGCGGAAACGTCCAGCGCTTCCAGTCTGACGAATATGACCGTGTCCACGCCGAACTCCGGCGCACCGTCGACCAGGAACGGCGCGACGAGCTCACGATTGCCCTGAACGACATGCTGGTGCAGAGCTACTCGATCATCCCGTTGATTCACCGCGGGTACGTTTCGGCCCATTCCAACGAAATCGAGGGTGTGCGGTTGAACGCCTGGGATTCGGAGCTCTGGAACTTCGAAACCTGGACCCGCCGCAAGTAAGGAGCGGCGGTTTTCCTACCGCCGAAGGGGGGTTAGGGGGACGGAGTCCCCCTCTACACTTCCCAGTCGCCGAGGGGGAATAGGGGCCTGACAATCCCCCCTCCTGCCCCTACGAGAAGAACCGGTAGCGAAACAGGGCCCACAATGCCTTGACTCCGTCCACCCAGGTGATTTTCTTTCCTTCCCGGTAGGAGCGGCTGTTGTAGGAGATGGGAATCTCGTGGATTCGGTATCCCTGGCGGGTCAACTTGACCGTGATCTCGGGTTCGATCTCGAAGCGGTTCGACCGGAGACGGATGCCGTCCAGGACCTCACGGCGAAAGACCTTGTAGCCGGTTTCCATGTCCGACAGCTTCTGGTTGGTCATCAGGTTCGAGACGAAGGTCAGGAAGCGGTTGGCCAGGTAGTGCTGAAAGTACCGGGTCCGATGGGCGCCATCCAGGAAGCGGCTGCCGTAGACCACGTCGGCACGTCCGTCCTGGAGTGGCGCCAGAAGCATCGGATAATCCCGAGGATCGTATTCCAGGTCGGCGTCCTGAATCAGGATCCAATCGCCCGTGGCTTGAGCGATTCCGGTGCGCACCGCCGCACCCTTGCCCTGATTCCAATCGTGGAAGACGATCCGGAGTCGATCCGAACGGCCGGCATTCATCGAGAGGCGTTCGAGGATCTCCCGGGTCCCGTCGTCGGAGCCGTCGTCCACGACGATCACCTCCTTTTCCATGGGCGCCTGGGCGACCCGGCTCAACACTTCCTCCAGCGTGCCGCGTTCGTTGTAGACGGGAATGATGACGCTCAGCTTGCCCGGCATGGCTCGGCAATCTCGATCTGGTCGCCCATGAACACCAGCGATCGGAACCGTATTCAAGATAGCAAGTCGTTCCAGGAGCAAGAAGTCTCGATCCTCATTTGATACGCATGAGTGGGCGAAGAAGGCCGGTGCGAGTAGACGATCGGGAGAATCCCGAACTTCGTCATGGCTTGCGTCTTCGAAGCCGGCTTGATTTGCTGGGAACATGAGTGCTGCCGCCGGCCGGGACGCCGGCATTTGAGCCATGAAGCCGGACTTATTCGATCGATTCCCACTGGCCGTCATCCTCATTCTGGTCGTTCTTTTCTTCTGGAGGCTCAGCCTCAGTCAGCAATTCACCTTCGCCGACAATCCGGACCTGGCGTACCAGGTCCTGCCCTGGTACCAGGTGCAGGCCAAGGCCTGGCACGAGGGGATCTTCCCCATGTGGGACCCCTACCACTGGGCGGGCCAGTCGTTGTTGGGACAGATGCAACCCGGCGGCGCATTTCCGCTCAACTGGCCGTTGTTCCTGGCGCCGCTCAAGGATGGCCGGATCCAGCTCCGTTGGGTCCACTGGCACTTCGTGCTGATGCACGGGTTGGCGGCGCTCTTCATGTACGGCCTGGTGCGCGAGCTGGGAAGAAGCCGGTACGCGGCGGTTCTGGCTGCGTTGGCGTTCGGGTGCGGCGGGTATCTCGCCGCTACCAATTGGCCGCAGAAGGTCAACGGCGCCATCTGGATCCCACTGATCTTTCTGCTGTTTCATCGGATGGAGCGGGCCCGGGATCCTTCGGGCCGGTGGACCAACGCCGTGTTCTGTGGCGGGGCCATCGGCATGGCCCTGCTGAGCGGCCATCACCAGAACCCCATGTATGCCCTGCTGGCTCTTACCGGGGTGTTCTTCTATTTCCTGTTCGAGCGTCTGCGCCGGTCGTACCGCGAGGCGGCAGGTTTCACGGGACTGTACGTCGTGATCGCGGGGACGGCGTTCGCGGCGGCGGCGCTGCAACTGTTGCCGGCCATCGAATACGGCGCCGAATCCTACCGCTGGGTCGGCGCCGAGCGCCCCTTGACCATGGGCCAGGATGTGCCGTACTACGCGCAGTCCGGCCTGCGCCTGTACGCGGTCACACTGCTGGGCATGCTGGTTCCGCACGCTCATTTCCAGGTCAGCACCTTCGTCGGGCTCGTGTGCCTCTCGTTGGCCATCTACGCCGTCGGCGCCTGCTGGAGGGAGCGCTGGGTCCGCGTCTATTCCTGCATTGCGCTCGCCGCGCTGGCGTATTCCCTGGGGCCGTTTTCGATCCTGCACGGTTGGGTGTACGCTGCCGTGCCGCTGCTTGACAAGGCCCGGGCGCCGGCGCATGCCGTGTTCGTTTTCCAGTTTGCGGTCTTCGTCCTGGCGGCGATCGGAGTGGATCGACTGCTTCGCGACCGGAATTCTCATCCGGGCGGGCGCTGGTTGCCGGCCATCCAACGGGCTCTGGTGGGGTTTGGCGCGTCGGCATGGCTTTTGACCCTCTACCGGTATCTCGACGGCAAGATGACTCGTCACTCGGGCGACCAGGTGGTGATTGCCGCCATGGCGGCGTTTGGCTTGGCGGCCCTGCTGCATGCCGTGCGGCGCGGTTCGATCTCGGCGCCGGCCGCGCGTTTCGCAATCGTGGCTCTGATGTTGTTCGAGATGGGAGTGGCGCATTCGACGTCACTGTCCCATCGAAACGATCCCGCCCGCCCCGGGCATCTCGACAAGTTGGCGGAGTTCGGCGAGGTCGCCGAGTATCTCAAGTCGAGGCCCAAGCCCTTCCGGTTCCACATCGAGACCGAGGGAAGAAAACCGAACATCGGCGGTTGGGAGGGTCTGGAGATGGTGGACGGCTACCTGGCCTCGGTCAGCCGCGGCGTTCTGGACTTCTTCCGGGGAGACTGGGAACGGCGGCGGCTCATGCTCAACACGGTGTACACGGTTTCCAGGGATCGGGTCCGGGAGTCGCAAGTCGAAGTCTTCAGAAGTTCGACGGGGTGGAAGGTCTTTCTCAACCCGGACGCGTCCCCTCGGGCATGGACGGTTCACGACACGGAATCCATCGCATCTGACGGGGAAGATCTCTTACCCCGGCCCGAAGGATGTGGACAGGAGGGCGTAATCAGATTCCTGGAGACGACCCTCCATGAAGTCCGGGCGCGAGCGCGAATGCCGTGCGCCGCGTACCTGGTTTTCGGAGATGCCCACTTCCCCGGATGGAAGGCGACCGTCGATGGTGAACCGGCCCGGCTCTACCGCGCGCACGGGGCGCTGCGGGCCGTATTCCTCCCGGCCGGCGAGCACGAGGTGCAGTTCGTCTATCGTCCGGCGTCGATCATTCTGGGAGCTTCCTTGTCGGGGCTGTGTCTGCTGGGTTGCCTGGTCCTGGTCTTTGTGAATCGGCGCCGCGCCGGGGCGAGGTCGACTTAAGCGGTTTCCAGCACGAATGTCGGCATGTTGATGCCTTGATAGGGCTGGAATCGGCCCCGGACCTGGCAGAAATGGAGCTCGCAGTTGCGGGCGCCCCAATCGTACATTTGCCGGACCAGTCCGTAACGGTCCACGGGGACCAGAAAGACCGGCGTCCGCCCCCGGTGCCGGTCCAGTTCCGTGTGGATCAGGGCCGCCGCTTGCCGTTCCGTCCGGATCACGCCCGGCCCGAGCATGTTGAAGGCGGAGTGAGACGACGAAGCCAGGAACCCTTCGATGTTCCCGCCGGACCCCTCGCAGACCGAAACCGACCAGAATCCCAGGTCGTTTCGGATGCACAGGCCGTAGTCCTCCTCCCGGCTCACGCCGCTCACCTCCATTTCCAGGGCCGCCATGGCCGGGACGTCGTCCAACGTCGCGTCCCGGATACGGTCGAGCCCAGGCACTTCGTGATCCAGGCCGGACTCGGGCACCTGGAGGATCATGTCCTGGTAGGCCTGGCGGGGGACGAAACCGTACCGGTTGTAGAGCGAGAAGGAATCCAGGTTGAGAGCGCTCTGGGTGAGGCGCAGGGCCTTGTACCCGTTCCCGTCGGTGAAGCGGCAGATGTATTCCAGGAGCCGGCTGCCGGCGCCGAAACCGAAATAGTTGGGATGGACGGTCATGATGCCGAGTCCCACGTGGGTCTTCCTGGGGTGGTAGAAGCAGGAACCCATGAGACGCCCGGTGCGGGCGTTCTCCGCCACGACGCAGCGGCTGGATCCCGTCGCCGAGTAGACTTCATGAAAGATCTCCGTGACCTTGGGCGACCCCTGAAAGGGCTGGCCCAAGCCTCGAAGGCCGTACCAGGCGTTGATGGAGGCGTAGATGAGTTCGGCCACTTCCGATCCGTCCTCCGGCTCCATTTCTCGAAGATGCATCGAGTCGACAGCCATTGTGGACCCTCCTTGTCTATTATTTATAAATATTTAAGGATTAATCACTGAGATTATACATTAGACTTATGAGAAGACTGCGGCCGGGGGCCGGAACGGACCAGCGGTCGGGGCTGGCCGGGTAGTCCTTGTCGGTGAGGTTTCTTACCATGAAACGGAGTTGGGTCTGGGAATCCAACAGCCAACTCCAGGAGAGATCCAGGGTGGCGAAACCCGGGGTCGGAGCTTCCGTGGGGCCGGATCTGGAGTCTTGGGCAAAGGTGCGGCCCTGGAGCCACAGGTGGCTCCGGGAACCGAGCGTTTTTCCAATGATCAGGGCAATTGAAGGGGCCGGGACGTCGTCGAGGGGACTCCCATCCTCTCGGGTCCGGCCGGCGGACGCGTTTCCCCCGACTCCCAGCGACATCCCCTCGCCGATGTGACGATGTAATTCCACCTCCACTCCGGTCAACAGGGCCGATCCGCGATTGCGGAAGTAGAAGTGTTGAGGTTCCGCTTCGAAACGCTCCACCAACTGGCGGATCTGGTACCGGTAGAGGAACAGGTCCCAACGCCAGTCGCTTCCGGACCAACGGGCCGAAACGTCCCACTGCCGGCTGGTTTCCGGCACCAGGTTGGGGTTGCCGTGAATCAGGCCGCGGCCGCTGATCCCCTGGAAATAGCGGTCCGAAAGTGTCGGTTCCCGGAAGCCCCGGGAGTGCTGAGCCGTGAGCTGAAGCGGGGGCAGCGGCCGCGCGACGACCGCGAAGAAGCCGGAGAACGCCCGGTTGATCCTGTCGAAGTTTCCCAACGACCCGCGGCTCGAGCTGGACACCTGATCCCATCGGCCGCCTGCCCAGAGGGACAGATAGGAGTTGACCGGCAACTCCGCGGAGAGGAATGGCGCCAGGTCGATGCGCCTCGCATCCTCGATGGATGCGGCCGCAAGGGTTCCGGTGGTTCGGTTCCCGGCGTCGAAGCTGCGGGTCGTGTTCTCGGAGTGGAGTCCGAAACGGCCGTTGACGTCAAACCCCAACTCCAACCGGATCCACTTAAGCGGGGAGATGGCTTGCACGCGGAAATCGAGGTGGCGGGCGGCGACCCGGGACCTCTGCAGTTGGCGTCGCCGGTTTGGTGCAGGGAGGCGTTCCCGATCGGTGATGAGGGCGTATCGGCCCATCGATCCTTCGATCCGGACCTGGTCGAAGCCGCCGATGGGCTTCGAATCGAACGCGAGGTGCATTCGGTCGGAGTTCTCTTCCGGGTAGAAGGTCCGCATGTGGGGCGAGCGCAAAGTGGGCCGGCCCAGATCGTGGCCGCGGTCGGTCTGCCATCCAAGGGAGAGTTCTCCTCCCGCGACGCGCAGTCGGGTGCCCGCGAGGAACGAACGGTTGCGCGCGGCTGAATTGTCCACGGTGACTCCGGAACTCCGGTAGTCGCCGTAATTCCGCATGCTCCCCAAAAAGAATACGGAACCCGATTCCAGGCTGCGGCTCAGTTCCACACCCGCGCTCTGCTCGGGCATTCCGTAGCCGAGGCTTCCCATGAATCGGCCGCCATACGTCGATTCGGGGCGCGGTTTTCGAGTCTGGGCGTGAATCACACCTCCGAAGGCGTCGGATCCATAGGCCACGGATCCAGGGCCGCGAACGACTTCGATCCGGTCCAGGAAGAAGGGATCCAGAAAAGTCGCGCTGGGACCGACTCTCCTTTCCGAGATGACTGTGGCGCCGTCCAGAAGAATCAACGTTCGTCCCCGTGCCAAACCTCGAATGGAGGGCACCGCGGCGTGACCCGCTGAGACCCGAGCCACGCCGGGGATTCGTTCGATGGCTTCGATCAGCCGGGAGGGCCGGGTCTGAGCCAATTCCTCGTGGGTCACCAACTCCAAGGCGCTGGCAGGCGTCGTCCCGGTACGCGCCGGATTGCCGGCCGTCACCGTCAGGTCCTCTCGGAAGAGCGGCCGGACGACCAACTCCAGAGTCCCTTCAGAGACGGTCTCCCGGACGACGGCGTGCAAGGTGTCGTGTCCGCCTGGGAGTTCCGCCCGGACTTCGAAGGGCACGGGAGGGTCGGGTGACCAGCGGAATCTACCCTGCTGGTCGGTTCGGCTCTGACCGGGATGTTCCAGGATCGTGACCTGGGCTCCTGCCACCGGGGTCCCGTCGGGGAAGAGAAGTCTTCCGTCCAAGGCCCTCAGAGCCGGACACATCAGGAGCAGGATCAGGGCCCAGGCCATGCCCCAGCGCATGGCCAGAGAGTATAACCTCTCATCGCGGCGGCACGGGTCGCGGTTGAACCCCTCTCGATCCTCCGCATAGACTGACTCTTGTCCGGGAAAGTCTTCAGCCGGCTCCATTGGCGAATCCTTCCGGTCCAGGCGTTCGGCGGTTCCCGTTCTCGCAGGAGGAATGATGCAATCGATCCAACCAGACCATCCTTTTTCGACGGAGACATCGAGACTCCGTTGCCTTCGATTCCTGCCGGCGGTTGCGGCCATGGCGGCGCTCACCCTGTCTGTGGATCCGGTTTCGGGAACCTCCGGCGCAAGAGGAAAGTGGCGCAAGCACCAGGTCTATTCCGGCGCCTCGGCGCTCACCGCCGTGGGCGGAGACTTCACGGGGGACGGATTGCCCGACGTCATCACCAACAGCGAGGGCCGGACCCGCCTGCTGGTGGCTCCCGATTGGAAGGAAATCCCGCTGGGACCGGAGGAGGAGAGGGACTTCATCCACAGCGAGGTCCTGGACGTGGATGGCGACGGCGACCTGGACTGGATCGGCGCCCGCTACCAGCCGGGGCTGATCACTTGGCTGGAGCAACCGGAGAATCCTGAATCCCAGGCCTGGAAGGAACGGCTCGTGGACGATCAGGTCAACGGCATTCATGGGCTTCTGACCGGCGACGTGGACCAGGACGGACGCCTGGACCTGCTGGCCACCAGCGCCCGGCCCAAGGGTCCCTTTCCCGAATCCCTGGTCTGGTACCGGGTTCCGGAGAATCCGAAGAAGGCCGAGTTCTGGCACCGCTTCGTCTTCGCCCACCGGGACGCGCCGGGACTCAGTCACTACCTGGGATTCGGAGACGTGAATGGGGACGGACGTCCTGACGCCGCCTCGGCCGCCAAGGGAGGTCCGGCCGACACGACGGGCCTGGGGAACTGGTTCGCCTGGTGGGAGGCGCCGAAAAACCCCGAAGCGGCCTGGAAGCGGCACCGGTTGGGAGGCCTCCAGCCAGGAGCCACCAATATCCATCCGGCCGACGTCAACGGAGACGGCCGGGTCGATTTCGTGGCCTCCCGGGGGCATGCCCAAGGTGTGATCTGGTTCGAGGCCCCCCATTGGAAGATCAATGAGATCCATCCCGAGATCCGGGAACCGCATGCCCTGACCGTGGCCGATCTGGATCAGGACGGCGACGTGGATGCGGCGACCTGCGCTTTCGGAGCCAAGATGGCCGCCTGGTACGAGAACGACGGTTCGGGCCGGTTCCGGGTCCATGTTCTGGATCGGGATCAGGAGTCCTACGACATTCGCGCCGTGGATATGGATGGGGACGGCGATCTCGATCTGCTGGTTGCCGGCAGGCTCAGCAACAACGTGGTCTGGTACGAGAATCCGTTGCGCTGACGGCTGGCGGCTAAATCGGCGTTGTGTAGCTGGTATTCCACCGTGGAGCTTCAGGCCGGGACAGCCGGTCCTCGGCGGTTTTCACCAATTCCGCCAGTCCCTCCCGCCGGGTTGCGCTCACTGCCAGCCCGCCGATCCGGCCGCAGAGGGCGCTCACCTGTTCCGGGGACAACAGATCCATCTTGTTCAATACCTTCACCGATGGGATCCGGTTCAGATCCAGATCGACCAGCAGCATCTCCACGGCCCGGATCTTGTCGTCCAACTCCGGGTCCGCGGCGTCGATGACGTGAAGCAGCAGGTTGGCGTCGGCAAGCTCTTCCAGCGTCGCCCGGAAGGCGGAGATCAGGTCCGGAGGCAGCTCGGCGATGAATCCCACCGTGTCGGTGATGAGCACTTCCCCCTCCCGGGGAAAACGCAGGCGACGGCTGGTGGGGTCCAGGGTCATGAAGAGCTGGTCGTGCGCCGCCACGACGCTGTTGGTCAAGGCGTTCAGGAGGGTGCTCTTGCCGGCGTTGGTGTAGCCGATGATGGAGAGCACGGGAAGCCCCTGCCGGCGGCGGCGCCTGCGCCGGAGTTCGCGCTGGCGTGAAAGATGTTCGACCCGCTTCTCCAACCGCCGGATTCGGGTGCGAATCCGCCGCCGGCCGATCTCCATGACCGTTTCCCCCGGTCCGCGGCCCCCGATGCCTCCCGTGAGACGGGACAAGCCCTCGTCCTTCTCGGTCAGCCGGGGCAGGGAGTACTTCAGTTGGGCCAGTTCGACCTGGAGCTTGCCGTCGGCGCTGCGGGCTCGCTGGGCGAAGATGTCCAGGATCAGTTGGGTGCGGTCCACTGCCTTGAGGCCGGTCAGGTCTTCGAACGCCCGTGCCTGCGCCGGTTTCAGATCGATGTCGAAGACGGCCGCCGTGGCGTTCGAGCGCATGCTCTCCAGGACCAACTCCTCCAACTTGCCCTTGCCCAATACGGTGCGCGGATGAATTCTGGGCCGCCGTTGGCGCATGCGTCCAGCGATGGTGACGCCGGCGGAGCGGACCAGTTCCAAAGTCTCGGCGAAATGGGCGTCCTCGGGCCGGAGGCCGACGACCATGACCCGCTCGGCGCCTTTCGGTCCCCGGGTCCTCCGGGCCAGGCGGGCGAACTCCCGCTCCAGCGCCTGGATCGTGGCCTGGAAATCCAGTTCCAGGTCATGCACCGAACGGGATCGGATTCTCAGGAAGGGTTCGGCCGGCACATCCCCGTTCCCGCTGCCGGCCAGGGACGCGGGATCGAGGTAGGCGGCTTCCAGCCTTCCCGGCCATCCCCCGTCCAATACCTCGATGACGGCGACCAGATCGAGGCGAAGCAGCACCAGGTCGTTCAGGTCGTCGCGGTTGAGGGCCGAACCGCGGAGGCGCGTGTGGAGCAGCCGCAGACCGCGAAATCGCCCGGTCCCGCCGCGGAGACGGCCGATGTCGGGCAGCATGAGTCCCCGGGCGTTGCCGACGATCACGTTGCGCACGATGCCGTCGCGGCCGATCAGGACCCCGACTTCCCGGCCCAGGTCGTGGGAGGCGGTGGTGAGATGCCGCGCCAGCTCGGGGGTCACGGCCTGTTGTGGGGGGACGCGGCGGCGGTAGGTCCGCTCGAGCATCCGCCGTTGAGAGGCCCGGATGCCCTGGACATTGCCGCTGATGGGATGCTTGGAGATGACTCCTCCTGTGCTCAGGCCGTGGTGACGGCGGGATGGCCGGGTCCGTTGCCGGCACCTGCCAAGTCCCGCCTCCCCTGCCCGCGGCGGGCCGCGCCGCTTCCCCCGGATCTATGGTAGATTTCACTCCGATGAGACTCACCCGTCGACAGTTGGAGGCCTTTCGCAAGAACGGGTTCCTCTTTCTGCCCGGCCGGTTCAAGGTGGAGGAGGTGGCGCCGTTGCGGAAGGAGGCGCGGCGAATCTACAAGCTGGACCGGCCCGAAGTCTGGCGGGAGAGCAGCGGCGCCGCCCGGACGGCCTTTGCCGCCCACACCTACAGCGAGCCGTTCCGCTTCCTGGGAGCCCATCCCCGGCTCATCGAGCCGGTCATGCAGATCCTGGGCGGTCCGGTGTACATGCACCAATACAAGGTCAACGCCAAGGCCGCCTTCGACGGCGAGGTCTGGCAATGGCATCAGGACTACGGGACCTGGAAACGGGACGACCACATGCCGGAGGCCCGCGCCATGAACATCGCGGTCTTCCTGGACGAAGTGACCGCGGCCAACGGTCCCCTCATGTTCATTCCGGGAAGTCACAAGCTGGGCGTTCTGCAGGCGGGACACGACCTGGAGAGCACGAGCTACCCGCTTTGGACGCTGGATCGGGCGACCATCACCCGGTTGGCCGATGAGGGAGGGATCGAGGTTCCGCTGGGGCCGCCCGGATCCGTGATCATGTTCCACGGAAACCTGGTCCACGCCAGCCCGCCCAACATCAGCCCCTGGAACCGGACCATCGTCTATCTGAGCCTCTGCGAGGTGAGCAACCACATCCGCAGGTTCAAACGGCCCGAGTGGATCGCTCACCGGGACTTCACGCCCATCGTTCCCCTGAACGACGACTGCCTGCTCTCGCCTCCGGTCAACAGTCCGTGGTGAAAGTCCCGCGAGCACCGA
>JAPPLF010000084.1 GCA_028874215.1 Acidobacteriota bacterium | reverse complement strand
GCAAGGGCTACTTCGCCGAGCCTTTCGTGCTGGACGAGGACGGTTGCGTGGCGGTGCCCCGGGGGCCGGGGCTCGGTGTGGACATCGATCCGGCAGGTTTCGAGGAGATCATGGCCCGGCCGTGGCGGGACGTGCGGGGCTGAATCCGGCTAAACGCGCACCCGCGCCCACCGTGCGGTCTTCGCGGCATCATCGCCGGCGTAGTAGACGACGAACACCTCGTTGCCTGGTAACCTTACCATCCGGGGATGGCCGAAACGCCAGCGTTCCATGTCGCTCCACAGTTCCGACTGGGTTCGCCCGCCGCCGGCGCCGGATTCGGTGCCGGTGGTGCTGTCGTAGACCAGGAGATCCCGCTCGCGTTCCCAGTGCTCCCCGAAATCCTCGCTGACGGAAAGTACGATGCCGGGCGGATCCCGCCGCCGCGGATAGGCGGCCAGCAGCCGGTCGCCGCCCAGGGACAGGGGCTGGCAGTGCTGGCCGGGCAGGCCGGTACCCCGTGGGATGGTCCACGACCGGCCGTCCGGGGTTCCATAGGCGATATGAATATCGATATCCGACCCCGCCTCGAAATCGTGAGTCCAGAATGTGGCGACAAGGCGCCCGTCACCGGGGTGGATGGCCAGCCGCTGGTCCCAGTAGGCCAGCGCGTTGTCCGGATGGCGGGCCACAGTGACGAACTCCGGCCAGGTCCGCCCGCCGTCACGGGAGAAGCGCAGCCGCGCCGCGGGCCGGCCGGGAGTCGGATCCTCGTATTCCTTCCATTGCTCGTAAGGCTGTGCCAGGACGCCGCCGGGCAACGGGATGACGGCATGAGAACAGGGTGAAGCGGCGAGGTGGGGCGACGTGTCCATGCGTCGCGGCGGGCTCCAGGTGCAGCCGCCGTCCTCCGATTCGACGTGCAGGATGCGCATGGGCAGCAGGCCCTGCGTTACCGGGTGAATGAAGGGAAGACCCGGATCGGAACGGTCGACCCACAGGGCCGTGGCCGTGAGTCTGCCCGGAACCAGTTCCGTACTGGTCAGCCCCTTCATTTCGCCAGGCGTACCCTCCCAGGACCCCTTGCCGAATCCGTCGTAGCGAAGTGCCCAGGTATGTCCGCAGTCCGTGGATGCCCAGATACAGGCGTGCCCGTCCACCGAGTCGCGTTCGGAGCCCCAGCGGCCCGAGACGAGTATCGTGCCGTCCTGCAGCCGATTGATGGTGGTGAAGGCGCAGTTCCTGCGGTGGTCGGGGATTGGATGGCCGTCGCAGACCGAGCCGGAATCAAGGACTTCCACACGAATCTCCTGACCTATAACCCATTACAGGACAGGTTGTTAGGCGTTTTTGTTACAGTAGTGAATCAGGCTGGATTCATCGTAAGACACGACTCTGCAAGCGACGTCCGCGGCGCGGAACATCTCCCACTGCCGGTCCGGTGTCCCCGCCGTGTAGTAGGCGGTGACCAGCCTTCCGTCATCGAGGCGGGCGGTGGAGGGATAGCCGATGTCGCCGCCGGGCAGGGAATCGTCAAGTACCAGCCGCCGTGCATCCCAGGTCGTCCCGCCGTCCCGGCTGATCAGGCCCTCCACGCCGAAGGGCGGATGCCGGCGCCCGAAGACGAGCAGCAGCCAGCCGTTGGACAGCAAGGTGAGATCCGGGGGATGTTCCTTTGCGTCCGTGACCCGGCCGATCCCGCGCCAGTTGTACCCGCCGTCCTCCGAAACGCAGGAATACAGGGCCTGCTCCGCCCGTTCCTCCGAGCGGGCGACAAACAGCCACCGGCCATCGGGAAGGATGGCCACGTCCGATTCGTTCAGCCCCAGCGCCACCAGGGCCGGATCTCCCCATGAACGGCCGTTGTCCGTCGACCGGAGTATGTACGTCGGTGTCGTCGCGGGGCCGACCCGAACCGTGCCCTCCCCGGGCTCGCAACACGGCGAACCGCCGTAGATCAGCATGTGCATGACGCCGGCGACGGTGAAGATCTTGCCGAAGGGAGAGGCCCCGTTGATCGGGGTGTAATCGATGAGCTTGTCGCCGGTCCAGGCCCGGCCGCCGTCCGTGGAGAATACGACTCGGGTATCGGCCCTGCCCATTTCAGGTTTCCAGGCGCCTTCTTCGTCATAGGAGCCCTGCCAGTGGTAGGCGAGCACGAGCGTACCGTCCGGCGCCATGCCGAGTGCGGGGTTGCGGTCGTCTCGTTCGCTGTCGGCCACCGTCACCGGCGCGGACCAGGTCAGCCCTCCGTCTGTGGAGCGTCCCACGTCCAACCGTCCGCCCAGGCCCATGTGCGCGGCGCCGCCGCGGTAGGCCATGAGCAGTTCGCTGCCGCCAAGGCGAGCAATGACCGGAAAATAACCCTGGCCCGCCACCGCGTCGACGGTTCGGGTGCCGGGGAGCAGACGTACATCGATTTTTTCGGACATGGATGGTTCGCTTCCTTCGTTTGAGCGTTCGATCGGTAAAGCGATTTCGGCAAAGCGGATACGGGACGACGGTAACGCCGGCCGCCTTCGATGTCAAGTAGATCGCACGGGAAACGGCGGAGTCAGGTCTTGAGCGCCCAAGGCTTTGAGCGGGCGGCGTCCGGTCTTGAGCGCCCCGGGGGCTGTGAGCGGCCCGCGACTTGAACGCCTGGGAAGTTGAGCGGCCCGCGTCTTGAGCGCACGGCCCGGTTCAGCACGGGCGAATCCGCACGCGACAACCGCTTCGATACGCACCGGATTTAATACTTGACATAAAAGTCAGGTTTGCTATATTTACATAGCATTCTGGCCAATGAAGGAGACTCGATCATGAAAGTGACCGCCCAGGAAGAATACGGACTCCGGTGCATTCTGCAGCTGGCGCGATACCATTCCCGCGACCCGGTTACGGGACGGCAGATTGCAGAGTCGGAGGGCATTTCCCTGGACTACGTATCCAAGCTGCTGATGATCCTCCGGCGGGCGGAACTCGTCCGTAGCGTGCGGGGGATCCGGGGAGGTTACGCGCTGGCCAGGGAACCGCGAAGCATAACACTGGGCGAGGTCATGCGCGCCCTGAGTTCGGAAGAGGGGATCGTGATCACCAGCCCGGACAGCCACATGTGCGATCATTTCTCCGGCCACCTGGAGGCGTGCA
>JAPPLF010000083.1 GCA_028874215.1 Acidobacteriota bacterium | reverse complement strand
GAAAGAGTCTACATGAATGAAGCGGGGGTGTCAAGCATTAGATATAATTCCCAAAATAATGAACCCGAAGCCGAACATGACGACGCGCCTGACCTCGTCGGCCGGCGCACTGTGCGCCCGTAGCGCAATGACCACGGCCGCCGCCAGCGTCAACAGCTCAACAATGGCAAATGATCCATCGATGGCCAGAGAAACAGGCGCATTCGCGTAACCGGCCCGCGCGAATTCCAGTGTCGCCACGAGTGCGACCCAGACGGCAACCCCTGCTGCGACGCTGACCGGAACCATGCGGCGCGCGAGATCATCAAGCCGGGTTCGACGATGTATCCGCGGACACTCTCGAGCAAACGCCCAAAGGAACGCGGGAGAGAAGTGGAACGCAGGAACGTAGAGACAAGCGAATATTCTAATTTGCAGAGGTGCGCCTTGAAGAAACGTTTCGACCAGGTGCGGCGCGGGGAGGTCCCCCAAAATCGCCGGCAGCATGTGAAACGGCCCCAGTGTGGCCCGGACCAGGAAAAAGCCGCCGAGCAGCCAAGTCCGCCGTTCCCGCGCACCGGCGAACAGCAGTAGGGATGCACTCGCGCAATGCCCGGTGAGCAGCACCACAAAGAAAACAGCCAAGTCGCCATGCTGTCGGTGGTAGTCCGTCCAAGCCCACGGGAGCAGAATCAACCCGACCACCACCTCGACTGTGGCGATGACCATCAGCGTGCGTAAGACACGGCCCATGAACGCCCCGGCACGCGGATGGAGACTGGTCGCCGGGGGTTCCACCGCCGCCGATGCCGGTCCGGCACGGCGCCGGCTCTTGAAGACACGGGCTGTGACCCGCAGGTTTTCAAGCATCTCGCGGTCGGCGGGCTCGGCGAGCTCCAGGCATCGATCCCATTGGACGTCGTGGTCCAGGGTGAGCGCGTCCGCTACGTCAGCTATGAGATCGTTGCGATTCTTGTCACTCACTTTTCATCCGGGTTCGTGTCATCAGGCTCTTCGACGCCGACGCTCGCGTGAGATCCGCTGCAGTCGGACTGATGCGGCGTCGAAAGTTCTTTCCGCCTACCCCTTAGTGACGTCTGATGGGGAGATTTCGGACATTTGAAGCACGATGGGCCGGATTTCACGGGTCCTGGCGTACGAACCGCCGCAGGCCCGGCCCCCGACGAAACACGCCGGATAGGAGTCTGCGCGAAAACAGGACTGTCACCGACGCTGTTCTTCGATCGGTGGGCGTCGCGCATGGAAGCGGGTCACTGCAGTGATGCACACCGCCGCCCACCATCTCTTTCCGTCTGCTCTCATCCAATTCCCCAGCTCCCGGACCAGGCGCGGAGAGTTGGCGCGCCGGATTGTTGCGGAGGCATAAATCCCGATTACTGGAATGAGGAAGACGCCACGACCGGGGCCGAGTGGGACAGTCGGTGACTGGAACCACCGGCCCGGACACAACTCCCAAGGCGTAGCAAACGATTCGATAGACCCAAAAAGTCCAGCGCCGGTTCCGACTCCATTTCGTCCGTCCCGGCGGAGTAACTCCCGGTGTCGGACTTCAGCCACGCACCCGCCCGCAATCGGCGTCTCGATTCGGCCGTCACTCGGGGCAACACACAAGGCGGACACGTCCGCGCGAACCGGGATGGACGCGCGCATCGAGTTCTCCATCCGGGAGTGGGACCGGGCGAGATGGAGTCGGCAGGCCCAACGGTCGGACGATGTTCGGTGGAGCCCCGAACCGGACGGGGACATCGGCCATGAGAAGTGGGAACCGATGCCAATGGTGACCAGCATCAGCGAAGTCCATGTCGTTCGCCTATTGCTCATCATGGAACTTCTCTTCCTCTTCGCAACAAGACAACTTGTATTGCAAGCGGGCCCTCCTCGCCTCCCGCGAAATGGCGGAGAACGTCGAGTCGAGCAGGTTCCGGCTCCTGATCAGGAGAGGATCGGGCAGCACAATGAAGAGATAGGATACCGACCAGTGTGTGATATTATGGAGATAAAATGCGCACTTTTTGTGATAATACTGTGTTACCTTGGCCATTTGCGCGCCGCCGCGCCCACTTCCCGCACACCGCGTTTTGCGTGTCGTGTCGGCGCTATCGTCCCTGTTGCCGATCGAAATTGGAGGCGGCAAGCACGATCAAGAGCAACGGGCAGAGCCGTTCCTCCGGGCCATGAACCAGCGGATGAAGCAACCGGAAAGCCGAACGTCGTACGCGCGACGCAAGACGATCGCGGAGCCGGTGTTCGGTCAGATCAAGAACGCGGGTTTCCGAGGGTTCGGTCTACGTGCCAAGGCGAGGGTGGCCGGGGAGTTCTCGCTGGAGTGTGCCGCGCACAGCCTCAAGAAGATCATCCCGGCAGCAGTTCTAGGAGAGGTGTGTCCGGCGTTCGTGAAACGGGTGACTCTGACGTGCATGAGGGGGAGATGAGGCGGCGTGAAGCCGAAAACCAGCCCTGATCGGCCTCTTCCGAGTCGCACATAGCGCAACAATTCGATTCCCCCGGAGTTGGAGTACAGGAATGGATGGTATCCGGAACCATGAACCATTGCCCATGAGCATTGGTATGGACAAAGATCGCTCAATGCCGAGTTCCCGCGCAGGCTGCTAAGCCTTCGGCATGACCTTGCTCAGCCGAATCACGGCCCGCTTGAGCGCTTTGCGGGCCGCGTCCGCGCTGGGCATGCGTTCGATGGCCGCGAGTTGCCGGTAGCTGTACCCGAGTTCCGCACGTCCGACGATCAGGTGTCGATCACGGTCCTTCAGGCCCTTGAGGCCATCCCGGTAGCGCTTCCACATCTCTTTGTTCAGCATCTGTTGATGCTGTGGGGACGCTTCCTCAGTGGGACGAAAGGGTTCCTGCGGCGGTGCGACACGGCTGTCATCCAGACGCCGGGTGGCGCGTCGCAGCTCGTCCTGGACGCGGTTCTCCACGGCGCGCCGCAGATAGCTCCGCAAGGCGCCCATGTGCTTCGACTCGAACCATTTGAGCCGTGCAAATGTGTGGTGCAGGACATCCTGCGCCAGATCGCTCGTGGTGATCCCGTCGCGGGCCCATTGCGGCAGGCGTCCCCGCACTCGTCTTCGCACCCATGGTGAATACCGGGTGAACAGGACCTCGATGGCCGAGGCACTGCCTTGTCGCACCCGTTTCAGAAGGCGCTGGTCGGAACCACCGGTCTGCGAAACGTTCTTGCTCGACCGTTTCGATGGGGAAATCATCTGAGCCGTTATCCTATCCGATCAGCCCGGCGCTCGCCGCCAGATGACCGAATTTGTCGGCTTCGGCTGATCCGGGGCAGGAACTCAAGGCAACCGCGTCGATCCCATGAGAAAGCGGTCGCACTCCCGGGCGGCTTCCCGCCCCTCGCGGATGGCCCAGACCACCAGGCTCTGCCCTCGCCGGACGTCGCCGGCGGCGAAGATTCCCGGAATGGTGGTGGCATAGTCGCTGGTATCGGCCTTGATGTTGGAACGCGGGTCCCGCTCCAATCCCAGTTGATCGGGGAGCCGATCCTCGGGCCCCAGGAATCCCATGGCCAGCAGGACCAGTTGGGCGGGCCACACCTGCTCGGTTCCCGGGATCCGTTCGAACGACGGTCTCCCCCCGTTTCGCGACCACCGGATCCCCACGGTGTGGACCTCCTGCAGGCGTCCCGAGGCGTCGCCCTCCATCCTGACGGTCATGATGGAGAAGCGGCGGGGGTCTGCTCCGAAGAGGGCCGCAGCCTCCTCCTGCCCGTAGTCCATGCGGTAGATCCGGGGCCATTGGGGCCAGGGGTTGTCCGGGGCCCGGCTGTCGGGCGGCCGGGGAAGGATCTCGAACTGGACCAGACTGCGGCAACCGTGGCGCAGGGCGGTTCCCACGCAGTCGGTTCCCGTGTCCCCGCCCCCGATGACGATGACGTCCTTGTCCCGGGCGGAGATGTATCGTCCATCCTCGAGATTGCTGTCCAGCAGGCTCTTGGCGTTGGCGTGCAGATAGTCCATGGCGAAGTGGACGCCGTCCAGGTCTCGCCCCTCCACCGGCAGGTCCCGGGGCTTGGTGGCGCCGCAACAGAGGACGGCAGCGTCGAATTCGTCCCTCAGCCTGGAGGCCGGGAAGTTGCCGCCCACGTCCATCCCGGTGAGGAAGCGGACGCCCTCCGCCGCCAGGAGCTCGACCCGGCGCCACACCACTTCCTTGTCCAGCTTCATGGCCGGGATGCCGTAGGTCAGGAGCCCCCCGATCCGGTCCGCGCGCTCCAGGACGGTGGTCTCGTGCCCGGCCTGGTTGAGCTGGTCGGCGCAGGCCAGACCGGCCGGTCCCGACCCCACGATGGCGACCTTCTTGCCGGTCCGGCGGGAAGGCGGGCGGGGGACGATCCAACCCTCCTCGAATCCGCGGTCGACGATGGAGCACTCGATGCTCTTGATGGTGACCGGCGGTTCGATGATGCCCAGGACGCACGAGCCCTCGCACGGAGCGGGACAGACCCGTCCCGTGAACTCGGGGAAGTTGTTGGTCTTGTGGAGGCGCTCCAGGGCTTCCCGCCAGAGCCCCCGGTAGACGAGATCGTTCCACTCCGGGATCAGGTTGTGGATGGGGCAGCCGGTGGCCATCCCGCCCATCACCTCCCCCGTGTGGCAGAAGGGGACGCCGCAATCCATGCAGCGGGCTCCCTGGCGCTTCAGAGCGGAATCGGGCAGATGCTCGTGGAACTCCCGCCAGGTTCCGACCCGCTCGCCGGGAGTCAGGACCGGAAGCGGCTCCCGCTCATATTCCATGAAGCCGGTGGGCTTACCCATCTACTCCTCTTGTCATGCTCTCCGAATTTGCGGGCTCGACGACTGCTACCGGCCGTCGGCGCGGGCCTTGTCGCGGGCGTTGACCTGGAAGGCCGCCATGACCACCTCCGAATCGGAGAGGCCCCGGCCCTTCATCTGCTCCCGGGTTTCGACCACGCGGCGGTAGTCGGCCGGGTAGATCTTGACGAATCTGGAGGCCATGGGCGTTGCAGAGGAGAGCAGTCGCCATCCGACCTCGCTCCCGGTCAGCTCCACGTGCCGGCGCACCATGCGGGCCAGGATCTCCCGGTCCTCCGCGTCGTCCAACGGCAACAGCTCCACCATCTCGTGATTGCAGAGGGACGAGAATTCCCCCGAGTCGTCCAGCACGTAGGCGAAGCCTCCGGACATGCCGGCGGCGAAGTTCCGGCCGGTGGGACCCAGGACGACCACGCAGCCGCCGGTCATGTACTCGCAGCCGTGGTCGCCGACTCCCTCGACGACGGCTCGGACTCCGCTGTTGCGGACGCAGAACCGCTCTCCGGCCAAACCTCGAATATAAGCCTCGCCCGAAGTGGCTCCATAGAAGGCCACGTTGCCGACGATGACGTTCTCCTGCGCCACGAAGACCGATTCCCGGGGAGGCCGGACGATGATCTTGCCGCCGGAGAGTCCTTTCCCGATATAGTCGTTGGCGTCTCCCTCCAGGCTCAGGGTCATGCCCCGCGGGACGAAGGCTCCGAAGCTCTGGCCGGCGGAGCCTCGAAAACGAAGCTGGATGGTGTCCTCCGGGAGTCCCTTCCTCCCGTAACGCCGGGTGAGCTCGGACCCCACCATGGTGCCGACGGTCCGGTTCACGTTTGCGATGGGCAAGCTCCCGGAAACGGGTTCTGCCCGTTCCAGCGCCGGCCGGCACAGTTCCAGCAGCCGGGTTCGATCCAGGGCGGCGTCCAGCTTGTGGTCCTGAGGGATCTGGCAGAACCGCCCCACGGTGGAGGGCACTTCCGGCCGGTAGAGGATCCGGGAGAAGTCCAGGCCCTGGGTCTTCCAGTGGTCGACCGCGTCCCGGACACCCAGCTTGTCGCTCCGGCCGATCATCTCGTCGATGCTGCGAAAACCCAGGCTCGCCATGAGCTCCCGTGCCTCCTGGGCCACGAAACGCATGAAGTTCACCACGTGGGACGGGTCTCCGGTGAACTTCTTCCGGAGCTCGGGATCCTGGGTCGCCACCCCCACCGGACAGGTGTTCAGGTGACAGACCCTCATCATGACGCAACCCAGGACCACCAGCGGCGCGGTGGCGAAACCGAATTCCTCGCCTCCCAGCAGGGCGGCCACCACCACGTCCCGCCCCGTCTTGAGCTGGCCGTCCACCTCCACCACGATCCGGCTGCGCAGGTCGTTGACCAACAACACCTGGTGGGTCTCGGCCAGCCCCAGCTCCCAGGGGATCCCGGCGTGCTTGATGCTGGTCAGGGGCGAGGCTCCGGTGCCCCCGTCGTGGCCGCTGATGAGGACCACGTCCGCTCTTCCCTTGGAAACGCCGGCGGCGATGGTGCCCACGCCCACTTCGGCCACCAGCTTCACGCTGATCCGTGCCTCGTGGTTGGCGTTCTTCAAGTCGTGAATCAGCGCCGCCAGGTCTTCGATGGAGTAGATGTCGTGGTGCGGCGGCGGCGAGATCAGGCCCACGCCGGGCGTGGAATGCCGCACCTGGGCGATCCAGGGATAGACCTTGTGCCCCGGAAGCTGTCCCCCCTCCCCCGGCTTGGCCCCCTGGGCCATCTTGATCTGGAGCTCCTTGGAGTTGACCAGGTATTCGCTGGTCACTCCGAAGCGTCCCGAGGCCACCTGCTTGATGGCGCTGTTGCGGGAATCGCCGTTGGGATCGGGGACATAGCGCTTGGGGTCCTCGCCCCCCTCGCCGGTGTTGCTCTTCCCGCCGATCCGGTTCATGGCGACGGCCAATGACTCGTGGGCCTCCTGGCTGATGGAGCCGTAGGACATGGCGCCGGTCTTGAACCGCTTCATGATCGCCTCGACCGGCTCGACCTCGTGCAGCGGAACCGGTTGGTCGGAGCGCTTCAGGCGGAACAGCCCCCGCAAGGTGCACAGCCTCCGGGTCTGATCGTTGACCCGGCGGCTGTAGTCCCGGTAGGCGTCCTCGTCGTCGTTCCGGCAGGCGTATTGCAACCGGTGCACGGTCTGAGGATTGAAGAGATGGTGCTCGCCGTTTCGCCGCCACTGATACTGGCCGCCCGACTCCAGAGGACCGTCGATCTGTTCCTCCCCGATCCAGGCCCGCTCGTGGAGCTGCCGGACTTCCGTCTCCACGACCTCCAAGCCGACGCCGCCCACTCGCGACGGGGTGCCGGTGAAGTAACGGTCCACGACAGTGGAATCCAGGCCCACCGCCTCGAAGATCTGGGCGCCCCGGTAGCTCTGGACCGTGGAGATGCCCATCTTGGACATGACCTTGACGACGCCCTTGTTGACCGCCTTGACGTAGTTTTTCCGGCACTTTTCATACGACTGTTCCGGCAAGATCCCATCCCGGATCATGCCCCGGATGGTCTCCAGGGCCAGATACGGATGCACGGCGCCGGCGCCGTAGCCGATGAGCAGGGAAAAGTGGTGGACCTCCCGCGGTTCTCCGCTCTCCACCACCAGGGAGGCCCGCGTTCTCAGCCCTTCCCGGATCAGGTGGTGGTGAACGCCTGAGACCGCCAGCGGGGCCGGAATCGGAGCCTCGGCGGGGCCGGCGTCCCGATCCGAGAGGACCAGGATGTCGCTGCCCGAAGAAACCGCCGCCGCGGCCCCGCAGCAGAGCCGTTCCATGGCCTGTTCCAGATTCTCTTCCCGGACCTTGAGAAAGGCGGGCAGGACGGTGGTCCGGAACCCGCCGGGACCGCCGCCGTCGAGCCGGCGCAACTTCTCCATGCGCACGCCGTCCAGGATGGGAGAGGCCACCCGGAGCTGTCGAGCCGACCGGGGCCTGGGATCCAGCAGGTTCCCTTCCGATCCCAGGTGGGTGTCCAGGGACATGATCAAAGCCTCGCGGATGGCGTCCACGGGAGGATTGGTCACCTGGGCGAAGAGCTGCTTGAAATAGTTGTAAAGAAGCTGGGGCCGGTCCGACAGCGGAGCCAGCGGCGTGTCGGTTCCCATGGAACCCACGGCCTCGTGTCCATCCGAGGCCATGGGAGCAATGAGCAGCCGCAAGTCTTCGTTGGTGTATCCGAAGAGGTGTTGTTGCCGCCGGAGCTGATCCCGTCCCAGGGACGGAGGACGCCGCCCTTGAGGGCAGAAATCGAGAGGCACCAGGTTTTCCCGGAGCCACTTGCGGTAGGGCCTGGCCACCGAGACGTTCCGCTTGAGTTCTCCGTCCGAGATGATTCGTCCCTCAACCGCGTCCACCAGAAACATGCGGCCGGGCTGAAGGCGCCCCTTGCGGAGAACCTGCTGGGGCGGCACGTCCAGCACCCCCACTTCGGAGGCCAGGATCACCTGTCCGTCCGTCGTGACCGAGTAGCGGGAAGGACGCAGTCCGTTGCGGTCCAGCACGGCGCCGGCGCGCAGGCCGTCGGTGAAAGCGATGGACGCGGGCCCGTCCCAGGGTTCCATCAGGCAGGAGTGGTACTCGTAGAAGGCCCGTTTCGCCGGGTTCATGTCCGGGTCCCCGCTCCAGGGTTCCGGAATCATCATCATCATGGAATGGGGCAGCGTCCGCCCGGCCATGTAGAGCATCTCGAGGGCGTTGTCGAACATGGCCGAGTCGCTGCCGTCGGGATCGATGACCGGCAGCGCCTTCGCCAGATCGGGTCCCAGCAGATCCGATTCGAACAGGGCTTCGCGAGCCCGCATCCAGTTGACGTTGCCCTGCAGCGTGTTGATCTCTCCGTTGTGGCAGAGGTAGCGGTAGGGATGGGCCCGGCTCCAGTTGGGAAAGGTGTTGGTACTGAAGCGGGAATGGACCATGGCCAGTCCGGTCTCGAGTGTCGGCTCCACCAGGTCCGGGTAGAAGCTGGTCATCTGGTCAGCCCGGAGCATCCCCTTGTACACCACCGTCCGGGAGGAGAGGCTGGCCACGTAGAACATCTCCTTGTGGGGGACGTCGGAGGCTCGAACCCGATTCTCGGCGCGCCGCCGAATGACGTAGAGCTTTCGTTCCAGGTCCTGTCCCGGCTCCGTCTTCCGAGCGCCGATGAAGATCTGGCGAATCACGGGTTGGCAGGCTTTCGCCGTCGGTCCCAGCAGAGAATTGTCGACCGGAACCGTCCGCCAGCCCAAAACTTCCTGGCCCTCCTCCCGGACCACGCCGTCCAGGATCCGCTCGCACTCGAGGCGCGCCCCGGTCCGGTCGGGGAGGAAGATCATGCCGACGCCATAGGTTCCCCGGGCGGGCAGCCGGATTCCCGAATCGGCACAGACGTCCGCGAAGAAACGGTGGGGCGTCTGCAGCAGAATCCCGGCTCCGTCCCCCGTGTTCTCCTCGCAGCCGCACGCTCCCCGGTGATTCAGGTTGAGGAGCATCTGGATGCCCATCTCCACGAACTCATGGGAGACGCGCCTCTTCATATCCACCAGGAACCCGATGCCGCACGCGTCGTGCTCGAAGCGTGGATCGTAGAGCCCCTCTTGGCCTGGAAATGCCCGGCGAGTCACGATGTCCCCCCGGTGCGGACCCCGGCGGAACCGCTTCGGGGTGCGCGCCGCTGACCCGAGGCAGGAGGTATCTGGCCGCCTGCCGGCCTCGCGGAGCGGTCCTTGCCGTTATGGTTCCCGGAGTTCTTCAGGAGGTCCATGAAGCGGTGGGCGGCCAGACTCAAACGGGCGTGGCGCCGAATGATGACTCCCAGGGGCCGGACCATTCCCGGCTCGACCAGAGGCACGGCGGCGAGCGTTCCCGACCGGACTTCCCGCATCAACGTGGGTTCGGGCAACAGGGCCACTCCGGCCCCCACTTCCACGGCTTCCTTGATGTTTTCGATGTTGTCGAACTCCAGCACCACGTTCACGGCGACTCCCTGCTCCCGCAGGAAACGATCGACCTCGCGCCGAATCACCAGCCCTTTCTCGAAACCGATGTAGCTCACCTTGGCAAGGTCCCTGGGGTGAACCCGCGTCAGACTGGACAGGCGGTGACCTGGGGGACAGACCAGCACCATGGGCTCGTCCCTCCAGGGACGGGTGGTGAGCTCCCGGGTGTTCCTGGGAAACGAGACCAGTCCCAGATCCGCCGTCCCTTCCAGAACCCGCCGATAGACACGGTCCGGATGGAGGTAGTCGATGTGGACCTCCGCGTTCCGGTAGCTCCTCCGAATGCGGTCGACGTACTGCCCCATGTCCCTGAGTCCCACGGAGTAGATGGCCGCCACCTGCACCGAGACCTCCATCCGCTCCCCCTCCTGGCGAATGGATGCCTCGAGATCCGTGTACTCGTCGAGCATCTTCTTGCATCCCCGGTAGTAGACCTTGCCCAGCTCCGTGGTCTGCAGGGGGCGGGTCGACCGGTCGATCAGGTTGACCCCCAGGGTCCTCTCCAACTGCAGCATGGCCTGGCTGGCGGCGGACTGTGAAAGTCCGTTGAGGCGGGCTGCCTGAGAGAAACTGCGAAGGCGGACGACGTCACAAAATAATTTCAGGCACTCGATTCGCATAGATTGGGCGTAGTATATACATTTCTTATACGGCGTCAACCTATTATTAGATAAATAAATAATGGTTGGAATCCCTTCCCGGATGCGCCGACGTTGTGGAAGGGCAACGGGAAATACGGAACACCCGTTTACCGGATGCCCTCACCCGCGTATCATCTTGCCGGTCAACAGCGAGCCCGGCTCCGGCGCGGACCGGCTGGACCCGAACGGCCTCGTGATCCGGAACCACAACCGGCAGCGCGTGTGATTCGCAACTGCCGGCTTTTGAGAGGAGATCCGAAAGTGAAGCGATTTCAGGGAGTCTATCCGGCGTTGGTCACTCCCGTGGACGACCGCGGAGACATACGGACGGGAGCCCTCCGGGACCTGATGGAGTGGCATCTGGAAGTCGGGGTCGACGGGTTCTACATCGCCGGCGGCACCGGGGAAGGCCTTTTGCTGACGCAGGATCAACGCAAGGAACTCACCAAAGCGACCGTGCGGGCCGCCGACGGAAGGGTTCCCGTCATCGTCCACGTGGGACACGTTTCCACCCGGGCGGCCGTCGATCTGGCCCGTCACGCCTCTGCCTCCGGCGCCGACGCCGTCAGCGCCATCCCGCCCATCTACTACGGCACGGACCCGGCATCCATCGTCGGGCACTACTCGGCCATCGCTTCGGCCACGCCGCTGCCCCTCATCGTCTACCACATTCCCGCAGCCACCCATTCCCGGATGACCGTGGGCCTCATGACCGAACTGCTCCGGCTACCCACGGTCAAGGGGATCAAGTTCAGCGACTACAACCACTTCCTGATGCGGCAGATCGGCCTCCTGGGACCGGAGCTCCTGGTCTATTCCGGGAATGACGAAGTCTTCCTGTCCGGCCTGGTCATGGGGGCCAACGGCGGGATCGGTCTGACCTACAACTTCATGCCCCAACTCTTCGTCGGAATCTACAAGGCCTTTTATGCGGGCGACCTGGCCCGGGCCCGGGAACTGCAATGGACGGCCTGCGCCATGATCGACGTCCTGCTGGGAATCAGCGGGTCCACGCTTTCCGCAGCCAAGGTGCTGCTGCGGCACCTGGGATTCGAGGTGGGAGAAGTGCGGCGGCCGATCCGCCCGCTGACCCGGCAGGACACGGATCTGGTCGTGGGCCGGATGACCGAACTGGGACTCGGCCAGCGCAGTTGACGGCCGGCTGCGGCTTCCGCGGAATTCGACCGAATCGCGCCTTGGATCAAGGCTCCTGCTGAAGCCGGTCCTCGATCTGGCTCACGCGGATCACGCCGTGGTCGGCGTCGTAAGGGAGCCCGCGGGTGGCCGCCACCCGGTCGATGAAGCTCAGCCCCAGGGGCCCCGCGTAGGTCTCGGGAGTCTTGAAAGCCGGGTCCTCCAGGGCTTCCGCCATGGAGATGAAGGAATACCCCCGGTCCTGGAGCATCTGAATCGTATCCTCGAGGAAACTGGCGGTGGCGATGGCGCAATGCAGCCAGAGGATGTGCGGGATGTTCCGGCCGAACACGGCTTGCGACTGGGCCTCGCCGTAGTCGACCGCCGCGCCCACGTGCGCCAGGTAGATGGCCTTGAGCCTCTCCCTGACAAGGTCGTCGTTCTCCACGTCGAGAAAGATCCGGTTGAACCGGCGGTCTCCCGTCTTGATGGTGACTTGGGCAATCTCATAACTGGCCCGGTAGAGGGCCTTGGCCACCCGGTTCTTCTTCTTTTCGTTGTCCCCTTGGTGGAGGTAGGGGAACCGCAGGTAGCGGTAGTTGAACCCCCGCCGGCTCCGGCTGAGCTGCTTCAGGTACTTCTGGCCGTCGCCCACGTGTTCCAGAAACTCGTTGGCCTTCAACTGGTGAAGATCGACGTGGGCAAAGGTGTTGTTGCCCACGATGTGCCCCGCGTCCGCCCAGTCCTCCAGGATGACGAAGGTGGCCAGATCATCCTGGATGCGCTCCTCCACCACGAAGCCGGCCGCCGGAATGTCCTGCCGCTTCAAAGTGCGCAGAATCATGTTGCTGATCTCTCGCGGGCGCCAGTAACCCAAGGGTCCCAAATACGGGAGATCGTCGAAGGTCAGGGCGATTTTCCGGTCGGGTTCAGCGAGTCCGGGAACCGGCAGGAGGAAAAAAAGAATGAGCGGCAGACCGATTCGCCGGCCGAGTTGCTTCATGTTCCTCTTGCTCCAATCCGGAGGTCAGGAAGTCAGCAGAAGAACCTTGCCTGTAGTCTTCCTTCCCTCCAGCGCGCGATGCGCGGCCTCGGCCTCGGCCAGCGGGTAGGTCGAGCCGATGCGCACTTTCAGTTCTCCTCCAGCGTACCACTGGAACAGGTCGTCGGCGCGGCCCATCAGCTCTTCGCGGGTGAGGGCATAGTGATTCAGGCTGGGACGCGTCAGGAAGAGGGAGCCCTTCTGATTCAGAATCTGGGGATCGAAGGGGCCTATGGGCCCGCTGGACTGCCCGAAGAGGACCAGGTATCCCCTGGGGCGCAGGCAGTTCAGGCTCCGCTCGAAGGTGGTCTTGGCCACCGAATCGTAGACCACGTTCACTCCGGCCCCGCCGGTCAGCCGTTCCACCTCGATCTGGAAATCCTGCTCCGTATAGAGGATGACGTGGTCGGCGCCCGCCTCCCGGGCCAACTCCGCCTTGGCCTCGGTCGAGACCGTCCCGATGACGGAGGCCCCCAGGCGTTTGGCGATCTGCACCAGGAGCAGACCGACGCCGCCGGCGGCGGCGTGCACCAGCGCCGTGTCTCCCTCGCTCAAGGGAAAGGACCCGTGGGCCAGATAGTGGGCGGTGAGTCCCTGCACCATGAGGGTGGCCGCGACGGAAGCGTCCATATCGTCGGGCAGGAGCACCAGCTTCGACGCGTCCACCGCCGCCCGCTGAGCATAGGAGCCCAGGGTCATGGCGTAGGCAACCCGGTCGCCGGCGCGGACCCCATCCACCCGGGAACCCACTTCAAGCACGGTCCCGGCGCCTTCCACACCGGGAGTGAAGGGTACGGGCGCCGGATAAAGGCCGTACCGATGGTAAGTATCGATGTAGTTGACGCCGGCGACCTCGATCTCGACGAGCGCCTGGGCCGGACCGATTTGCGGTTCGGGCGTCTCCTGGTAGCGCAAGACCTCGGGGCCCCCGTTTTCGTTCACACGGATGGCTTTCATAGGCTGATCCCAATCGACGGCCCGGATTCCCGCGTCCGAATCAAACTCCTGATCCCGCGGACCGGGCTCCAATGGTAGCCGGAGTATAGCTTCCGGAGAAAAGCGAGGGAAGACGCGGGGCGAGTCTCCCGGGGCAGGCCTCGGCGAGATTCCGGGTGGGACGGAACGGCCCCGATTTCCCAAGAACCCCCTCTCTCATACTTCTCACTCCCCATTCCGATTTCCTCATTCCTCTTTTCTCCTCTTGGTGTTATGATGCCGAAAATTAAGGTTCGTCAAGCAGTCCAGCGACTGTTGCAATGAAGGGGATGAAGATGCCGAGAGTGGCCCTGTTGGTTTTGTTGGTCATGTTTCTGACATTTCCGGTCCTGGGCCAGGACCGCGTCACCATGTCGTCTCCGGTCATCAGGACGACGGTCGATGACATCATCCTCTCCGTCGAACTCAGCGATTTCTCGTCCGGGAACTCCTACCGGCTCGGATTCGGCGCCGCGAAAGGCCAGGTCAAGGCCCGGCTGCAATTGGTCAAGGGCACGGAAGACGTGCCCATTCCGATGACGGATTTCGTCCAAGGTCACACCGATTCCTGGTGGAGCGTGCCACAGATCTCCGCCCGCGGCTGGAGCCTGGAGGGCGCCAACCTGCCCAAGGCGGGCGAGCGGCTCACCTTCCGGGTGATGATCGCCCGACCCGACGCCAAGGAAATCACCAAGGTCTACCTAATGATCTCGCGCGACTACGGTGGCGGCCTGTGGTACCTGGAAGACGGCGTGGAGATGGATCAGTCCATGTGGTGAGCCGATTTCATCCCCCATCGGCCGCCCGGTCTTCGTTTCTCTTGAGTTCCTGAATTTCCATCGATGCAGACCCTTCTCGACCTGATCCCCCATCTGCAGGGGCGGGACGGCGAAGCGGTTCGTTTCGACGACGGCCTCCGCACCCGCATCCTCTCCTATCCCGAGTTGTGGCGCCGGATCGCCTCCTTTGCCTGGCATCTCAGGGAGCGGGGCATCCGGAAGGGAGACCGGCTCCTGCTCTGGGGAGAGAATGGACCGGAGTGGGTCGCCGTTTTCTGGGGTTGCGTCTCCCAGGGAGTCCAGGTCGTCCCGTTGGACCCCACCTCCAGTCCGGCGCTGGTGGAGCGGATTCAGGAGAAGGTCCAGGCGCGCCTGCTGGTGCACGGCCGGGGGATCAGGCCGGAAGCCGGCGTGGAACGCCTGTCGTTCCGGAAGCTGGCCGCACTCGAGCCCAAGAGCGAGACGCTCCCCCGGGTTCCGCTGGAGCCGGACGACCCGGTGGAGATTGTCTTCACCTCCGGCACCACGGGGTCGCCCAAAGGTGTCATCCATCGCCACCGGAACATCTGCGCCAACCTGACGCCCTTCGCCCGCGAGATCGCCCGCTACCGGAAGTACGCCAGGCCTTTCCAGCCCGTCCGGTTCCTGAATCTGCTTCCCCTGAGCCACATGTTCGGCCAGTCGGCCGGACTCTTCATTCCCCTCATCCTGGGGGGCGGCGTGGTGTTCATGTCCGAGCTCCATCCGGCGGCGATCCTGAACTGCATCCGGCGGCACCGGGTTTCCGTCCTGGTTTCGGTGCCCCGGGTCCTGACCAGTCTGGAGCGGCGGGTCCGCAAGAGCGTCACGATTCCCCCGGGGCCGGTGAAGAGGCGTGGGCTGGCAGGGGTGGCCGTCCGCTGGTGGAAGTACCGGCGGGTGCACCGGACCTTGGGCTGGAAGTTCTGGGCCATCGTCGTGGGCGGCGCCCGGCTGGAGCTGCGGCAGGAGGAGTGGTGGGCCGAACTGGGTTTCGCGCTGCTTCAGGGGTATGGACTCACCGAGAGCAGTCCCGTGGTGGCTGTGAACCACCCGTTTCGACCCCGGCGCGGCGCCCTGGGACGCCCCCTCGCCGGACAGGAGGTCCGGTTGGCTGAGGACGGCGAGATCCTGGTCCGCGGGGAGAGCGTCGCCACCGAGTACCTGACCGCCAAGAGCGAGACTCAGGACGTCCTGGACGGCGGTTGGTTCCGAACCGGCGACGTCGGCAAGCTGGACGAGACGGGAGTGCTCTATTACAAGGGCCGCAAGAAGGATCTGATCGTGACGGCCGACGGCCTCAACGTGCATCCCCAGGACGTGGAATCGGTGCTGAACCGTCTTCCGGGCATCCGGGACAGCGTGGTCGTGCCCGGCCCCAGCCCGGTCGGCGACGTGGTCCACGCGGCTCTGATTCCGGCGGACGAAAAGCAGGACCCGGAGGAACTCGTCCGTCTCGCCAATCGACGCCTGGAAACCCACCAGCGCGTCAGGAGTTGGTCCATCTGGCCGGAGGCGGACTTCCCGAGAACTCCGTCCACCTGGAAGGTCCGGCGCCACCAGGTGGCCCGCCGGGTCGCACAACGGCGCGGGGCTCACCGCCGGGAGACGGTCTCCCCGGCCCGCGCGATCCTGGCGCAGATCACGGGACGCGACCCGCGTCAGATTCGCGGGGAACAGCGTCTGGACGAGGACCTGGGACTGTCGTCCCTGGACCGGGTCGACCTTCTCTCGCGGCTGGAGGACCGCCGGGAACTGGAGATCGACGAAGAGGGACTGGCCCGCATCGGCACGGTCCGTGAACTGGAGGCAGCACTGACCGGACCGGCGACGGGTCCGGGTTCCGTTGAGGCGCAGGAGGCGCGGAGCCCGGATGCTTCCCCTCCCCGGGACCGGCCCCAGACCGTCCTGCCCTACTGGACACGCCGGGCGCCCGTCCGCTGGGCGCGGACCGGCCTGCGGGAGGGCTTCATGGTTCCGCTCCTTCGCAACCGCCTTCCCCTCACGGTGACTGGCGCAGACCTGCTGGAGCGGGTCCGTCCCCCGGTGATCTTCGCCGCCAATCACGTCAGTCACCTGGACACGCCGGTGATCTTGGCGGCGCTGCCCCCGTTCTGGCGGCGGCGGGTGGTCCCGGCCATGGTTCAGGAGTGGTTCCTGCCGCACTTTCGCCCCCGTGGGTTCTCCTGGAGCGAGAGGTTCTCCGCCAGCCTCCAGTACGTTCTGGCGTGCGGCTGCTTCAATGCCTATCCCCTCCCCCAGAGGATGGGAGGGATCCGGCGCAGTCTCCGCTACACGGGCGAACTCCTGGACCACGGCTGCTGCCCCCTGGTCTTCCCCGAGGGCCGGCGGTCTGCCGACGGCGCCCTCGGCAGCTTTCAGCCCGGAATCGGCCTCATGGGCGTGCGGTTGGAGGTCCCGGTGGTTCCGGTCTGCGTGGAGGGACTGTTCCGGGTGTTCCCGGCCGGCAGCCGGTGGCCCAGGAGAGGTCCGGTCTCGGTGACCTTCGGCGAGCCGGTGCGGCTGAACCCGCGGCAGGGGTACTCCCAGGCGGCGGCGGAAGTGCGCCGGGCCGTGCAAGAGTTGATTCCGAAGGAAACGAGTGAGGTTTGAACCGGCGCCCCTCACATCCCACACAAGAAAAGGATGACGAAATGCCGAGAGTCCAAGAGTGTACGCAGCGAGAGCTTCCCGAGGTCATCGGATTGGTCGACGACGCCATGCGCCAGGGCATGGACCAGACCATGCTCACCGACTACCCCCTGGTCTACCAGGAAAGCAACCATCGCAACATCCGGGTCATCAAAGTGGACGGCCGCACCGTGAGCGTCGTGCCCTTCCTGCTTCGAACCGTCGACGTGGAAGACGTCTCGTTCAACATCGGGATCATTTCGCCGACGGCAACCGATCCGGAGCATCGCCACCGGGGGTACGGACTCGCCTGTCTCAGGAGCTGCCTCGCGAGCATGGAGGAGATGGAGTGCGACCTCTCGGTTCTCTGGACCCGGATCGCCACCTTTCCCTTTTACGAACACGGCGCCTTCGAACCGGTCCGCTATCAGGAATGGATTTACACCTGCACCGGCGAGGACGGCGGCCGTTTCCGCGAACACGCCGAGCAAATCGTGCGTTATGACCCGTCTTCCGGGACCCATCTGGACCGGATCCGAGCCATGCACGAAGCCGAAGGATACGGCGTGCGGAGATCACGGTCCGAGTGGAAAGCGCTCCTGCGGCTCCCGCTGATGCGCACTCTCGTAGCCGTGGAGGACGGAGCCGCCACCGGCTACCTGATCGTCTCCGGCGCGGGCAACAAGCCGGGACTCATTGAAGCGGGGGGCAGCAGGGAGGCCGTGGAGACCCTTTATGCGCACGCCCTCCGCCGGTTTCCGGATGGCTCACAAATCCAATCCTACGACCCCCTGACCGGGTCGACCGCAGGGCAACTGCTGGAGCGGACACTTCCCCGACGACGGCAGTTGACCACCAAGTCCATGATGATCCGCATCAACTGCCCCACGGCGTTCCTGCACAAGATCCGCCCCTGGCTGGAGCGGCGGACGGGGTCCGGGGGGGAGGATTTCTCCATCGGGGTGACCGACGCGGCCGAGCAGATCAGCTTCCGCTCCACCAAGGAAGGCCTGCTCCTGGGACAGGATCGGCTGGAGCGGCACTACGAACTGACGCGGCGGGAGCTGACGTCGCTGGTTTTCGGTCCCCACCCGGTCCGCGGCGAAGAGTCCACCAGGATCGAAACGCCGCTGTTCCCCTTCTACTTCCCGCTTTGGCAACTGGACCAGAGCTGAACGGATCGAATCGCAGTCCGGCCCGCCGGGATGTCGATCCTGGGGAATTGGCCCAAGGATTCAAGGAGAAATGGCCCGGGCCAACCGGATGCCGATGCCGAAGGTTCCCCCGGTGGTGTACCCGAGGCGGTACGCGGAACGCAGGGACCCAGGGTCGCTGACCAGGGAGCCGCCGCGCATGACGCGCAGGGAACAGTCCCCGCGCTCCCACGCCGTTCCGTCCGCCGGCGCTCCCCGATAACTCCCGTTCCAACAGTCCTGCACCCACTCCCACACGTTCCCGTGCACGTCGTAGATGAAAAATGAGGGCGACGAAGATCAGTCCGGACATCACTTCCGCTTCACCCGCCGGGCGATCTCGGGGAGGCTGGCCAGGACCACCTCGCCGACCACCTCCAGGTTGGGCGCCGAGAGCTTGTCGAGCGTGTCCGAAGGCTTGTGCCAGTGGGCGTAGCTGAGGTCGATGAGGTCCACGGCGGGGACTCCCGCTCGGAGGAAGGGGAGGTGATCGTCTTCGATGTGAGAGCCGCGTCCCGAGGGCCGGAAGATTCTCTCGTGGCCCAGGTGGGAGGCCTGGTTCCAGATGATCTCGTTCAGCCACGGAGTGGAATATCCTTCCCGGAAGAGCCGAAGGTCTTTCCCTCCCACCAGGTCCAGCAGGATCATGGCGCCGACCTTGCGCAGGTTCCCCCGGGCCTTCTCCCGCTTCACGAACTCCCGGCTTCCGTAAAGGCTGTCGGCGGAAGTCCAGGTTTCCCCCACTGCCTCCTCCCCGTCGAAGAAGACGAACCAGAAGGTCAGGCCGGTGGGGTTATTCTCGACCAGCAACCGGGCCAGTTCCAGGACCAGGCCGCTGCTGGACCCGCCGTCGTTGGCCCCCACGAACTCGAAGGTGTCGTAGAACTTGCTGTCGTAGTGGCTGGCCAGAATCAGGATCCGTTCATCGCGGCCGGGGAGGATGCCCCGGACGTTGGTCATCCGCAGACGCCCCCGGGGCGTGACCGACCGGAAGGTTTGGGTGTCCACCTGAAGGCCCAGGGCTCCCAACTGTCCGGCAATGTACTCGCCCGCCTTCCGTTGGGCCTCCGATCCGGGAGGATGAGGACCGTGACGGACGATTTCCCGGGTGTGACGGAGCACCTGAAGCCCGTCGACACCGGCTCCCTGGCCGCAACCGACGGCGACCGCCAGCAGAATCAGAAGCCGGATGAAGAGTCCCTTGGGCATGGTGTCGAGAGAACCGGTGCGAACGCCCGGCTGGTGCAACGGAGGAACCAACGGAGCGCGGCGCCGGCCGAACTCCGTGGCGACTTTCGCCACGGACTGCTATCCTACATTGCTCAATTTCGTACTATACCCCAGAAAGGAGCCGTTCATGAACGTCTACGACAGCAGGGAGATCCGCAACATCGCCCTGATCGGACATGGGGACTCCGGCAAGACCACTCTGGCCAGCGCCATGCTCTACTCGGCCGGGGCAGTGAACCGCCTGGGTCGGGTGGACGACGGAAACACGGTCACCGACTACGACGAGGACGAGATTGCCCGGCAGATCACCATTAACTCGGTCGTGGCCCACTGCGAGTGGAAATCCACCAAGATCAACATCATCGACACGCCGGGCTATCCGGCTTTCATCCTGGACGCCAAGTCCTCCCTGATGGGGGCCGACTCGGCCCTGCTGGTGGTCGATTCCACGGCGGGAGTCGAAGTGCAGTCGGAAAAGGCATGGGAGTTCGCCGAAGAGCATCGTCTGGCCCGCGCAGTGGTCTTCAACAAGTTGGACCGGGACCGGGCCAGCTTCGAAAGGAGCCTGGAGTCGGTCCACAAGTCCTTCGGCCGGACGGTGGTGCCGGTGCAGATTCCCCTGGGTGAGGAGGCGTCCTTCCGGGGAATCATCGACCTGATCGGCGAGAAGGCCTACGTCTACGAAACGGACGGGAGCGGGGATTTCCAGGAAGCGGCCATTCCGGACGAGCTTCAGGGGGAAGCCGAGCAGCGCCGTGAAGAGCTGATCGAGATGGTGGCCGAGAGCGACGACGACCTGATGGAGAAGTACTTCGAGGAGGGCACGCTGACCCAGAGCGAGCTGGTTCAGGGGTTGCGGAGTTTCTTTGTCGACCGGTCCATCGTCCCCGCCTTCTGCATGTCGGCGGGAAAGAATGCAGGGGTCAAGCAACTTATGGACGCCATGGTGGAGCTTTTCCCCAATCCCTTGGAAAGGACTCCCGTACCGGGCCTGACGGCAGGATCGGAGGAGGAGGCGGAACTCTCCATTTCCGCGGACGGCCCGGTTACCGCCTACGTCTTCAAGACCCTGGCCGATCCCTTCGCCGGGCGGATCAATCTGGTGAAGGCGATCACCGGCACCATCAAGTCGGACTCGAACCTGCGCAACCGGACCGCCGGGTCCAACGAACGCCTGGGCTCGGTCCACATCCCCCAGGGAAAGACCTACGAACCTGTCCCGGAGCTCCGGCCGGGAGACCTGGGCGCCGTGATGAAGCTGAAACATACGGCCACGGGCGACACCCTCTCGGTACCCACGGCGCCCAACATCGTCCGCAAGGTGGAGTTTCCCGAAGCCGCCATCAGCTTCGCCGTGGAGCCCAAGTCGCGGGGCGACGAAGACAAGATCGGCAACGCCATCGCCCGGGTGATCGAGGAAGACCCCTCCATCTCGTTTCGCCGCGAAGCACAGACCAAGGAGTTTCTGCTCTCGGGCACCGGGCAGCTGCACGTTGAGGTGACGGTGGCCAAGCTGGAGCGCAAGTACGGCGTCAACGTCATTCTGAAACCGCCCAAGGTGCCCTACCGCGAGACCATTACGGGGAACGCCGACGTCCACGGGCGGCATAAGAAACAGACCGGAGGACACGGACAGTTCGGAGACTGCAAGATCCGGATGGAAGGGCTTCCCCGAGGGACCGGATTCGAATTCGAAAACGAGATCTTCGGCGGATCCATCCCCAGGCAGTTCATCCCCGCCGTGGAAAAGGGAGTTGTGGAGTCGGCGGCGAGGGGGTACGTGGCCGGGTACCCGGTGGTGGACTTCAAGGTGACACTCTACGACGGCAGCTACCACGAAGTGGACTCCTCGGAAATGGCCTTCAAGATCGCCGGATCGCTGGCCTTCCGGAAAGGCATGGAACAGGCCCGGCCGGTGCTGTTGGAGCCCATCATGAAGGTGGAGGTCTATGTGCCGGAGGAGAACTCGGGCGACATCATGGGCGACCTGAACTCCCGGCGGGGACGGATCCAGGGCATGGACATCAAGACGGGCATGCAGGTGGTCCAGGCCGAGGTGCCGCTGGCCGAGATGCTCAACTATGCGCCGACGCTGACCTCCATGACGGGAGGCCGGGGCAGCTTTCACATGGAGACGTCCCATTACGACATCGTCCCGCCGCACTGCGCCGAGAAGGTGATCGAGGAAGCCAAGCGGGACAAGAAGTAGTGGGTGCGGCGGCTTTCCTGCCGCCGAACGGGAGCGGCGACCTGGAGCGGCGGCTTTCCTGCCGCCGCACTCCCAATGCAACATGGCAAAATGGGAAAATAGAAACAGGCAACAAGAAAGCGCCCCACCCAATGCTCCATCCTGACCTCAACGGTATGCCGGGCGCCACATAGACTCTTCGACCACCATGTTTCCCAAGCTGTTGGAAATCGGCCCCCTGACCCTTCACACCTATGGGGCGCTGCTGGCGGCCGCCTGCCTGTCGGCCATCTTTCTCTTCGCCCGGCTGGGCGCCCGCGACGGAGTGCCGCGGCAGCGGAGCTGGGACCTGGGATTCATCATCATCCTCTCGGCCATCGTCGGCGCCAAGCTGCTGATGATCTTGACCGACTGGGAAACCTATCTGAAGCAGGACCCCTCAAGGTTCTTCACCCTGGGGTTCTGGCAGGCCGGCGGCGTCTACTACGGGGGACTGCTGGGCGCCATGGCCGCCAGCTATCTCTATGTCCGCCGGCAACCGTCCATGGATTTCCGGACGGTGGCCGACGCCGCGGGGCCGGCCATCGCCCTGGGGCAGACCATCGGCCGCCTGGGCTGTTTCGCGGCCGGATGCGACTACGGACAGCCCTGCTCGCTTCCCTGGGCGGTCACTTTCACCAGCGAGTATGCCCATCGCGTCGTGGGCGTGCCCATCAATGTGGCGCTCCACCCGACCCAGCTCTACGAGTCGCTGGCCACCTTCACGCTGTTTCTCGTCCTGCTCTGGCTGCACGGGGCGAGGCGCTTCAAGGGACAAGTCTTCGCCGCCTACCTCTTCTGCTACTCGATCCTGCGCTTCGGCATCGAGTTCTTCCGGGGCGACGCCGACCGGGGGTTCGTCTTCGGAGGGGCGCTTTCCACCTCCCAGTTCATCAGCCTGCTGCTGGTTCCCTGCGCCCTGCTGCTCTACCGCCACATGAGACGCAACCCGGTTCGGGCCCGCCGTGTCTGAACCGGAAGGAACCGGGACCGGAACCATCCGCCTCAGGGTGAGCTCCGGCGACGCGGGCCGGCGCCTGGACGCCTATTTGAGCCGCCGGCTCTCCCGGTTCAGCCGGAGCCGCATCCGGCGGTGGGTGGAAGAGAACCGGGTCCTGGTGCTGGGCCGGCGCCGCAAGCCCAGCTACCTGCTGCGCCCGGGAGACGAGATCCGCGTGGACCCGCCCCCGCCGCAGCCCACCGGCCTGACGCCCGAACCGATTCCCCTGAACGTGCTCTACGAGGACTCCTTCCTGCTGGTGGTGGACAAACCGGCGGGACAGGTGGTGCATCCGGGAGCCGGCAACTGGAGCGGGACCCTGGCCAACGCCCTGGCCTACCATCTGGAGAAGTTGAGCCGGGAGGAGACCGTCAGGCCGGGAATCGTGCACCGGCTGGACAAAGGGACCTCGGGACTCCTGGTGGTGGCAAAGACGGAGCGGGCGCACGATCATCTCTCCGGCCAGTTCGCCCGGCGGGAGGTCCGGAAGCGGTACCTGGCGCTGGTTTACGGCGCGGTGGAGAAGGACCGCGGCGAGATCGACGCGCCGCTTGGGCGGCATCCCCGGTCCCGAACCCGGATCTCGACCCGGACCCGCAAGCCGCGCTCCGCCCTGACCCGCTACCGGGTGCTCTCGCGGCATCCTGGCTTCACCTATCTGTCGGTCGCGCCCCATACGGGACGGACCCACCAGATCCGGGTTCACCTGACCCACCTGGGGCACCCGGTGGTGGGAGACGGCACCTACGGCAGCCGCCGGCTTCGTCGACTGCCCGAATCGATCCGCGACTCGGAGATGGCGAGGCTGGGTCGGCACTTCCTCCACGCGGCCTCCCTGGCCTTCGTCCATCCCGCCACGGCCCGGCGGGTGCGCTTCGAGAGTCCCCTTCCGCCGGAGCTTGAAGCGGTTCTGGCGGTTTTGGAATAATGAGGTGGCTCATGTCCTCAGAAAACCTCATTATCAGGCTGTTGATCGTCCTGTTCCTGACGACCGGCCTCCCGGCCCAGTCGGACACCGCCGCCGCAGAAGATCCGCTGGAACCGTTCCGGGTGGAGGTGGAGGCGGTGAACGTCCTGGTTGCGGTCCATGACAAGAAGACGGGCCGGTTCGTCACCAACCTCTCGCCGCAGCACTTCATCGTGAAAGAGGACGGACGCCACCAGCGGATTACCAACTTCGCCCCCCAGACCAACCTGCCGCTGACCATCGCCATCTGCGTGGACGCCAGCGCCAGCGTCCGGCTCAAGCTGGGTTTCGAGAAGGAGGTGGCCACCGATTTCCTCTTTGACGTGATGCGGCCCACCGACAAGGCGCTGCTCGTGGAGTTCGACACGGGTGTGACGCTGCTGCACGACTTCACCTCCAACCCCAACGCGTTGCTGGCCGAGATCGACAACCTGAGGGCGGGAGGAGGCACTTCCCTTTACGACGCCATCTACCTGATCTCGGAGCAGAAGATGCTGCAGGAGTACGGCCGCAAGACAATCCTGGTTCTCTCGGACGGGTCGGACCTGACCAGCACCCACAGCTTCGACGAGACGCTCCGGATGGCCTACCTGGCCGAATCCACCATCTACGCCATCAGCACCACCCGGTTCGGCGCGGGTGAGGACGCCAGAGGCGACGACGCCCTGGAAAAACTGACGGAGAGCACCGGCGGAACCGTCTTCTTCCCCCATTCCAGCAACAACCTTGCGGACGCCTTCAAGACCATCGACACGGAGCTGCGGAGCCAGTACAACCTGACCTACGTCCCCACCAACAGGAAGAAGGACGGCACCTTCCGGAAGATCGAGATCGAAGTGAAGGCGGACGACGTCCGGGTGCGGCATCGCGTGGGTTACTACGCCCCGTACGACCCCATGGACAAGTGGAAGCAGCGGGCCCTGGAACGGGAGCAGCGGCGGTTCCAGAAAGAGCAGGAAGAGCGGGAAAAGGCCAAGGGAAAAAAGAACGAATAAGTCCGGTCAGAAGCTCAACCGCCGGATTCGCTTCCGGTGCCGCTCGCTCCAGAATTCGCCAAGCCTACGATAGTAGCGACCCGTTTCGGTTCGGCCCCGTTTCTCGGACCCTCCCGCCAGGATATCCGACTTGCGGGCGATCTCGGCCGCAGTCCAGGCCTCCTGCTGCAGGCTGAGGACTCCGCTCTCCACGGTCTTCACCATGGCCCGGACCCGGAAACGGTCCAGTCCCCACGTACTCCTGGAGAGCTGGTCGGCGTGGCCGCCGGTCTTGACCAGCAGGGGCCGGTCCACGAAGCAGATGGGATGGCGGGCGAACATGCGCAGCCAGAGTTCATAGTCCTCGCAAACGGGGAAATCTTCGTCGAACATTCCGCAGCGGTCCAGGAGTTCTCGCGCGATGAGGATGGAGCTGGGGCTGATGACGCAGCGGGGAAGAGAGTAGCGGTAGACCCAGCCTCCGTACTTGCGGTGGATCTTCTTCGGATTCACCCGGCGGCCGCGGCGAATCCAGATCTCGTCGGAATGCACGGCCAAATAGCCCGGGTGAGACTCCAGGGCCGTGAGCTGTGCCTCCAGCTTCTTGGGAAGCCACGTGTCATCACTGTCGAGGAACGCGATCCAGGGGAATCTCGCCTGCTGAATTCCCAGGTTGCGGGCGGCGCTGACGCCCCGGTGTTCGGTCCGCAGGTACCGGATTCGCGGATCGCCGGGGTTGGACCACTCCCGGTCCGTGCCATCGTGGGAACCGTCATCGACGATGAGAAGATCCCAGTCGCGGAAGGTCTGGGCCTGGACCGATTCCACCGCCCGCACCAGTGTTTCCCGGCGATTGTGGGTGGGAATGATGACGCTGATGCCTGTCGCCGACACGGATCTTTTCCAATCTGACACGCCCCGGTCCGGACCGAACTTGATTTTCCCCCACCGGTGGCGTTAACTACCGCCGTGGCTCGAATGAGCAATTGCCCGCGAAGATTCACGGAATTGGAGGTCTGGAGTCAATGGCTCGGCGAAGTCGGTCCAGGCCCTCTCTTACCCGGAAGCCCGCACAAGTCATAGCAGATCAATCCTTGGTCTGAACCTCGGTTGTCCAACAACCGGACTGTTCTCTTTCGAGAAGTCGCCTGGCCGGAGTCTCGGGAAATCCTCTGTACCAGTGCAGATCGAAGGAGTGCCCCAATGTCTTCACGGTACCGAATTCTGCGCCCATTGGAACCCGGCCCGGACTTGCGAGTCTACTTGGCCGTTGACGAATGGGATACCGCCCGTTCTAAAGTTCTGAGCCTGCTGCCGGGAAAGATGACCTCCCGAACCGGCCTCCGCGATGTGGAGCGCTTGTACGACATTCGTACGGCGCTCGACCATCCATGGCTCCATCCGGTCCAAGACATCGCATTTCGAGGGAAACGCCCCGGGTTCGTCTGCGACTTCCTGGCCCGGAAACTCATTGACAAGAAGGGAGGACACCTGGCGCCCTGCCAAGCCATCAAGTTTTCCGTGCAACTCGCAGAGTTGCTGTCCTTTCTTCACCACAGGAATTTCCTCTGCGGCTACCTGAGGCCTTCCCATCTCTTCGTGGGGAAGTCTGGGGATCTGCTTCTCAACCTGCCGGCTCCCAAGCAGCGGCCGGCCGGAAAATCCTGGCGGACCCAAGCCATTCGGTATGCCTCACCGGAGTGGATCAGCGGCCGCACCACATCGAAGGAAAGCGACCTTTACTCGTTGGGGATGGTTCTTTACCGTCTGTTTACCGGCCACGCTCCCTATATGGGGACGGACTCCGGGACCCTGCGCCAGAAACAGATCCTCTCCTACCCGGTCCGCCCCCGGAATCTGAATCCCGACATCCCGGCCAAGGTGGAACAATTGATTCTGGATTTGATTCAGAAGGACCGGGAGTTTCGACCCTCTTCCGCCAACCATGTGAGTGCTGCGCTACAGGCCGGCGATCGCTTGTCCGCCCCTCCCACCCCTCCATTCCGAACTGCGCTTGTCGGCCGGGAAGATGAGTCCACGACGCTCCGTGAAATCCTGGATATCCACATCCGGAATCCGAAACCTCGATTGGTCTCTATCGCCGGTCACAGCGGAATCGGAAAAACGGCCCTGATGGAACGGGTCGAAACGGCGGCGCGGCTCCGGCGAGCCACAACGTTCTCAGTGAGCCATCATCCGGGAGACGGAGCGCTGGACGCATTCCAGTCGGATTCCGAACCTGGCCAGCGCTGGCGGTTCACCGACGCGTGGAGGGAGGCGGGAAACACGACGCAACTCACCCATTGCCTACTCTCGTTTCTTAGGAAAGCGTCGTCCCTCGCTCCAGTCGTCTTTTGCATCAACGACCTGCAGTGGATGGATGAGGTCTCCCTGGAACTCTATCGACGAGCGCTTCGAAACGACCCCATTTCCATTCTCTTCGTTGCCAACTACCGTACCGATGAACGGCCCGGACACTGGAAGACGTTGAAACTGGAGTTGGAACGGTTCGGACAATTGGACGAGGTCCGGCTGGCGCGCCTCCATCTCCTCGAGTCGGAGCGCCTCGTCGAATCGTTGCTTGGAGGTCCCGACCCAGCCGCTGTCCCTACGATACTTCGGGAAAGCACCGGCATTCCGCTCTATATTCGTGAATCTCTCCGCCATATGCGCGAGACGGGACAATTGGCGTTCCGTTCGGGCCGGTGGAGGTCTGCACCGTTGGGAACCAGGAGTTCATTCCTGCCGGCGGGCGCATCCAGGAAGATCACCGGCCATCTGAATCGGCTCACGCCGGAGCAAAGAGAAATCCTGGATCATCTGGCCCTCATCGGCAAACCGATTTCAGCAGCCGGACTTGCACGCATTCTTCAGACCTCGGGCGAATCCCTCTCGGAGGAGATTCACGCCCTGGAACGCCTCAATCTGGCTTGCGTCTCGGGACGCCTCCATGCTCCCGTCTTCACGGTGGCTCACAATTGGACCGCTCGGACCATCGTCCGACGAGTCGGGGCCTCTCCGTCCAAATGCCGACAGATTCACAAACGGATCGGCAGTGTCCTCGAGAGGCGGTTCCAGAGGTCGAATGACGCTCTCGTTTTACAAGACCTCGTTCGCCACTACATAGGCGCACACGAAATCGGAAAGGTGAGGCAATACATCTGGGCAGCCCTGCTCCGGTTGTGCGAGCGACGTGCATACGCGGACGCGTCCGGACTGCTTCGTCTCGCCCGGCGCCTGGGAGCGCTGCCCATGGGCAGCCGGGACCGCGTCAAGAAATCGGCTGAGATCATGTACGTGGGCGGGAGCCTGAAGGAGTGCCGGGACTTCTGCTTGAAGCAACTCGATTCCGGACCATCTCAGCCGGATGATCGAGTGTATCTCCTCTCAATGGTCGCCCAGATCCACATCCACGTCGGGAGCATGAAGCGGGGAATGGAGGCTCTTCAGGAAGCTCTCGGCATCCTGGAACATTCTCCCACCGAATTCTTGAAAGGAGAACTCCAGGCAAAGTGGCTCGACGCCATGAGCCGGATGGGAAAGCATCAGGAGGCCGGGCCGGTGGCCGCTCAAATGCTGGCTCAGAGCCGGAAGAACAAGGCACTGGCGGAGAAGTATCATCCCGCCTTCGCCTCCCTCGCGTGGGCCGACGGGGACCTGGACCAAGCCACCCATTGGCAACTGGCGTCCGTTCGATCAGCGATCCGACGACATCGATCGATCAGCCTGGGCAGGAGAATCGCGGACCTTTCCGTCCTCTATTCCGATCGCGGCCAATTCAAAGCAGCCCGAAACTCAGCCCGATACAGCCTGTCTCTGGCCAGCGAATACGGCAATCCCGAAGTGGTGATTCTGGCGCAGAAAGCGCTGGCGATCCACAGCCGAAAGCTGGGTCACCACAGACATGCGGCGCGGCGATTGAGGGATTTGATCGCCCGGAACCGGGGCTTGAATCAGAACCGGCATACTGAGGTCGAACTCCAAATCGAACTGACGAAAAACCTGAACCATCTGTTGGATCTGGAGACCGCGGTCAGCGTCGGCGCCGAGGCGTTGGCGGGGAGTGCCGATCTCGCCCTGTTCCCATCCTGGGTCGACGCCACTTTGGCGTCGAGTTGGACCTGGGTTCTGCTGGGCCGCCCGGACCGGGCGCGAGAGACGATGATGCGTCTCGAGGCGAAGGGTGCGGGTCGCGAAAAGGGACGCCTTCTTCTTTTGAGGAGCAGGATTCACCACGATCTGGCGGAGTATGAGCGAGCATGCCATACCGCTTCCGAGGCGATGGAGACCCTCGCGCCGCACCTGCCGTACCATCAAGTGAAGGGGCTCCTGAGCCTTGCGGAGACTCTCCTGGCGCTGGGCCGATCCTCCGGTGCCGAGAGCTGCATTCGAAAGGCCACGGAGCTTTCGACGGAGCATTCCTATTTGCCTCTGCTCGCAACGGCGCATCTCCTGAAGGCGAGACATCTGCTGGCGGACAACTCGCCTGACCGCGCCCGAGTCCTCTCGCTTCGGGCGCTTCAACTGGCAAAGCATATGGATCGGCCCGGACTGGAGTCCGAGTTGTACCGGGTTCGGGCCAATGCCGAGGTTGCGAGCGGTGATCTCAAGCAGGGCTTCCGAACCTACTCTCGATCCTTGCGGATCTTGAAACAGAGGGCCATGCACCTCTCGGCCGATTTGCAAAGCTCATTCTCCGAACGCTTCATCGCACCTATCGAGACCGAACGCGACCGGGCTTTCCGCCGGATTTCCAAGTATCCCGCGCCCAGGCATCTGGGCCATCTGCACGAACTGGTCTCCTCCATGGGGGAACGAGGCGGACTGGCGGAGATCGCCGAGGCGGCCCTGAAATGTGTCGCCAAGGGGGTCCCGGGTTTGGGGGCGAATCTGTTCGGCCGGGAGCACAGTTCCAGGCGATTCCGTCTTTTCGCCCATTGCGGCGCCTGCGTCAGTAGCGGACGCCACCACCTCCTCAAAATGAACGAAGATGCCGCGTTCGACAGATCGCTGGAGCAGGTCCACGGCAAGGACGGATCCGTGGCGGTGCGATTCTACGGAGATGGAGAGCCGTTGGCTCTGCTCCATCTGGAGCCACCCCCTCAGGGTATGTCCGAAGAGGATCTGGACCTCCTGGCTTGCATCATCAAGCTCCTGGAATGGCAGTTGCCGATCCGGACCGAACGCCCTGCAGAGCGGCTCGACGCCCCGGCCGCGCTCACCCTGAAAGATTCCAGGTCAATCATTGGAGAGCATGATTCCATGAAGACCTTGTTCGGTCACATCCAACGGGCGGCGCGCTCCGACGCCACCGTCCTGATCTTTGGCGAGACCGGAACGGGCAAGGAACTGGTCGCCCAGGCTCTACATGACTACAGTCGCCGTTCCGACGGCCCCATGACGCCGGTCAACTGCGGTGCGCTCCCCAAGGAGCTCATCGAAAGCGAATTCTTCGGACACCGGCAGGGGAGTTTCACCGGCGCCGTGCGGGACAAACCCGGACTCTTCGAGGCCGCGTCGGGCGGAACGTTGTTTCTGGACGAAATCGGCGCCCTGTCGCTGGACCTACAGGTTCGGTTGCTCAGAGTGCTTCAGGAGCGGAAGGTGCGGCGCGTGGGCGAGACGAGGGAGAGAGCCGTGGATGTGAGGATCGTGGCGGCCACCAACCAGCCTCTGGAGGACCTGATCGAAAAGGGCTTGTTTCGGGAAGACCTCTATCACCGGCTGAACGTGTACTACCTGGAGATTCCCCCGCTCCGGGAGCGTCCGACGGACATCCCCCACTTGGCCCAGTTCTTCCTGGACTCCTTCAACCGGCGCTGGGGCACCAGGAAGACCCTTTCCGCAAGAGTTCGGCTCCACTTGACCCGGTATGACTATCCCGGAAACGTCCGGGAGCTGGAAAACATCCTGGAGAGCGCCTATCACCTTTGCGATGAGGCCATTGACCTGCCCGAGGTTTCTTCACGGCTCGCGCGATCGAAGAAGGAATCCTCGAGGGCCGAGATGCTCGCCAATCTCGTCGAGCGCATCGTGGACGGCCACGCCGACTTCTGGGACGACGTCCGGGACGTCTATCTTCGCCGCGATCTCACCCGGGACGACGTTCGCCAGATCGTCTCCCTCGGCTTGGAGGCCTGCGGTGGGAGCTACCAGCGTCTGGTGCACTACCTCGGATTGCCCAAGGAGGACTACAAGAAGTTCCTCTCCTTTTTGTCCAACCACGGCTGCAAAGTCGACTTCCGTCCGTTTCGCGCCCAGAGGCCAAGACCTCCTGGGAGGTAACGAACACGCGAAAGCGCTTCGGGTCGCTCGTGGTCGGTTTGGCGACCCGGTAAAGGTCGCCACGCCTCAAGTTTCCACCTGATAGCCAAGAACATCGACCGCTTCTTCGTTGAGTTCATCGGCATGCATATTGATGATCTCGCGGTCGCGCTCGTCCATCGCGGCTCGTTCTCTCTCGGCGAAGCTGTCGCGGAGCAGCCTCTCGATCGCTTGAGATCGGCTTTCACCTTCACGAGTCACCGCTTCGATGGCGGCCAAAACATCCTGTGCGAGTGTGACTGACGTCTTCAGCTTCATACCACAATCACACTCCATCGAAGGTTGTTGTGGGTATTGACAAGGGTCAGCAGTGAGGCCTATGGAATGCCGACTCGGGCTCCACGTGATCTACGCACGGTGCCGATCGTACGACCGGCTTCCTGCGGGAATCCTGCTGACCGCCGGCTTGTTCCGAGCCTACACAAGCACTTGAATCCAGCGTTTCACCCGAACACATGAATCCCGACGGAGACCAGCACTCCGTTCGTGGCATACCGGTAGTCGAGCCGCACCGACTCGTCGGCGACCACCCAGTCGGTGATCGAACGGATGTAGCGGACTCGGAAATCGACCGGCCACTTGAGGCGCAGCGTGGTTCCCGCGCCGATGGACCACGGCCTTCTTCCCAGCCGTTCCCGGTCCTCACCGGCCACTCCGGTCGCGGGATTCGTCGCTCCGCTCGCGAACTCGGTCCAGTTTCGGCGGATCCCGGCCAGGACATAGATGTCCGCGAGTCCGGCGGCGGCTCTTCGGCCCAGGATGATGTTTCCGCCCGCTCCCCCCAGGTCGCTGTAGTCCCAACGTCCGGGCCAGACGTCGTGAACGTTACCGCTCCGGGTCGGCGAGATGGTGCCTTCCAGCATCCGCCGGCTGGAGACGTCCGCCTCGAGCTCGCCGCCCACCAGCCAGTTTCCGGGCAGGCCGAGGCGCGCTCCGAACGCCATGCTGCCCGCCAACGCGGCGCCCGCTGAGGACGACGTGCTGGAACTGGACCCGCCCCCGATGGTCACCTTCTTGGTGTGTTCCACCGTGACCTGGCCCGCTTCGGCGCCCACCCGCAGGTAGAAGGGGGACTGGCCGCGGGCGTCGCCCATACCGGAGCCGACGACGGTCACCGCTATCCAACCGATCCATTTGGCTAGAGATTTCAAGAGCTTCGACTCCCTTCCGGAGAACCACAAATGAACAATAACCGGAACCCGCCGATCTGTGGAAATCAGCCTATGGTTCGTCGAAGCCGCGGTCAACTTCCAGAAACCGGGCTTGCTCTCGATTTCAGGCGGGACGATCAGGCGGGACAGGTTGGGGGAAGAACCAGGTCGCGGGCGCGGGGACCGATCGGGGCGGAGGGTTCGTCCCCGCGGTGAGCAGCAGCATTGCAGCCGCCAAAATTCGGCGGCGAAAAGCGGCAACGCGGAAGGAGGGGGACAGGAACGTCGCCCCTCCTGACTCATGGGCCTACTCGGCGAATTTCTGTACGGCTTTCGGGGCGAATGCGGCGACCAGGAAATACAGGACCAGCTCGGTCTTGCCGCTGCCCGACCCCCAGCCGAACACCTCGACGCACGCGAGCACGGCCGCCACGATCAACGCCAACATGGACATCAGGCGCATTGAGGATGGATTGCCGTCGCCATCCGACATGAACTTTTTTGCGTTACTCATCCCGTCCTCCAAAGCTGTGAAAATGGATGTTTTCATGGAATCGCTCAGGGCTCTTTCTCCCGCGGCACCCCGCTGCGGGTCACACGACCCCCGGGAGCCCCGCGATCCTGGCGGTGATCTTCAGGCTGATGGAAAACGCCTTGAAGACGCCGTTCACCACACCGGCCAGTTCCTTCTGTTCCCGAACCTCCTGCGCCGCGGCGTCGACGCCGGCGCGGAGGCCGTCCAGTTCGTCCGCGGTGAACAACCGGTCCCACGTGAGCACGGCGCCGACAGACAGCGTGAACAGCTTCGCGTCGATGTTTCCCTTCTGCTCCAGGAGATCCGAGTATCCGCGCGCATCGAGTTCGGTGTCGTAGAGGAGCCGGTCGTCGATGACCCTTCGCTCCTGCAGCAGGACTCTCTTGACCTCCCCGCTCTCGGCGGACCCGGCGGCGCCGGCGCTGCCGACCGCGTCCCTGACCCGCTCGATGGCAGCCAAGGCGGCGCTCTCCAATCCAGCCGTCCCGGCGTCGTCTCCCTGGTCCCGCAGACCCACGACCTCCTGCAGCAGAGAACGGGTGTCCTTGGCGATTCCCATCAGATTTCCCATGTTCAGATCCATTCCCTACTCCTCGTCCGGAACCCGTTCGATCACGCGGTCCAGCACATCCAGAAACTCCCGGAATCCCTTCACGGCTTCCTCCAGGCGGTCCCGCTCTTCCTCGATTCCGGCCGCTGCCTGTTCCTGCCCGACCGAAGGAGACCGGCGGAGGCGCCGCGCCTCGGCCACGGCCAGGGCGACGCGGGAGAGGTCGATCTCGCCGACCCGATTGGACAGCGACGTGTCGGACAGGTACCGGGTCAGCTCCACCTGCCCGATCCTCAACCGGCTGACCAGCGAGATCAGCCGGTCGAGCCCGGACCGGCGTTGACCGTCGATCTCCCGGAGCCGGCGCAACCGGGCCGCGGAGACTTCGTCGGCCGCCAGATCGATCTCGGCGAGACGCATGAGAACCGCCGTCCGGAACGGCTCCTTCGCCCACGACGTCCGGAGTCGCAGGGCGAGCTCTGCATGGCGGAATTCCCGTCGCTTCAGCCGGGCTTGAGCCAGTTCCGATTCGACGGCGCCGTAATAGAACTCCATGGCTTCCTGCCAGGCTTGTTTGTCTTGCCGCAGTTTCTTTTCGATCCGGTCCAGCGCACCGGTGATCTTCTCGGACAACCGGACGATTCCGGCGGGAGCGTCCTTGGCGGGGGTGGCGGCGGGGAACAGCAAAACGAGGAACAGGGCGAAGAGAGTCCGTGTGCGGGTCATTGTGGAGTCCCCCCGTCCTGACGCTTCAGGAGGCGTTCCAGACCGGAGCCGATCTCGGTCATCCGATCGGCGCCGGGACCAATGTCGGTCATGATGTACTCGTGGATCAGAGACTGGCTGCGGTACAGCATGTCCAGAAGGCTGCCGAGGATGTCCATCTGCTCTTCGTGTTTCGGCCGCAGTTTCCGCAACGGGCCCGGCCGGCGCGCTTCCTGAGCCTGAATTTGCGCGATCCTCACCGCGATGGCGGCGGAAGCCTCCAGGGGATCGGGGTCATGATTGGCCTTGACCGTCTCGACGGTGCGCTTCAAAACCCGGGCTTCCCGCCGCAACTCCACAGCGGAAGCGAATAATTCATCCACGTGGGCCTGGTAGTCGGAGACGTTCTGTTGCGCGGACAGCAATCCCTCCAACTGGGTGCCGGAGGCGTTCTTGATATAGCTGGGCTTGGCGCAGGCGGACAGAGGAAGAATCAGCACTGCGGCGATCAGCGAGCGGCGGATTTCGTGCATGGCAAAGCAAATGCGTGGCATGGGTTCTTCCTTCCCGGAATGCAGGATGACGGATTTGGCCGCGTGGTCGGCGGCCGCGATTTGAGGAGGCGATGCGCCCCGGTCCGAATTGAGTTCAGACGGGTAATTGGAAGGCGGCGACGCAGGAGCGGACGACCATTGCCGAGGACGGTAGCACGAATGGGAGGGAGAATGCTACATATTGTAAACAACCAACCCGGACGGCCATTGGCTGCGGATGCCGGCCATCGCCGGCATCCGCGACAAGCATGCCGCCCGTTACGCGGCGATTGGATGTTCGCGCTGTATCAGAAGACTCCAGGCCGGCGTGCGGCTCTTTCCCAGGGATAGCATGCAGGAACTGACCCGGCAACTTCCACGGATCTCCGGGGGCCTCCCGAAGTCGGCACACCTGTGCCTTTGTGAAACCACCGGTCGGAGTTTCCGAAATACAACTCCAATGGACTCTTCGTCCGGCGCAGGACGAGTTGGCTTAGAGGCAGTGTCGGCTCCTTCACGTGACGGAGTCGACTTGACGATCCGGCAATGAGCATCACATTAAATCCCTCAATGAATGCTATGGTAGATTATAGACTCAGTATGTGATTTCAGCGTGATTATTTGTCCTGGTAAGATGACTTCTTCGTGAACAATATTGAAGGCACGATCATGGAAACCGGACAAGTTCGGCGTTCCCCGTATCCGGTTCCGTCATCGAGCGCACACCTGGCAGCATCGAATAACGCCCTGCTCTTCAGGCCGGCGAGGATGGGCCGATGAAAAGCCTCGAAGAGCTGAACAACGAAAACAGGGTGTTGCGCGGGGTCGTTGAAAGCGCCCGCTCCCTGACCCGTTCTCGCTTTGGCGCCATCGTGACCATCGACGGTTCGGGACAGATTCAGGAATTCGTGACTTCCGGCATCACTCCCGAAGAGAAGCAAGGAATGGCGAACTGGGCCGACGGTCCCCGGCTCTTCGCACACTTCCGGGACCTTCCGGGGGCGCTGAGAATTCGAGACCTGCCCGCCTACGTCGAGTCGCTCCTGGGCTACTGTCCACCCCAGATTCTGTCGAAGGCCTTCCAGGGAACGCCCATGCGTTATCGGGGAATCTATGTCGGGAACTTCTTTCTGGGCGAGAAGGAAGGCGGACAGGATTTCACGAGCGAGGACGAGGAGATTCTCGTGATGTTCGCTGCACAGGCAGCGACGGCCATCGCCAACGCCCGCAAGCACCGGGAGGAGCAGCGGGCCCGGGCCGACCTGGAAGCCCTGATCGACACCTCGCCGGTGGGCGTCGCAGTCTTCGACGCCAAAACCGGCAGTGTGGTGTCGTTTAACCGGGAGTTGAAGCGGATCGTCGAGAAGCTGCGCATGCCGGGCCGGTCCTTGGAGCAGCTACCGGAGGTCATCACCCTGCGGCGCGCCGACGGCCAGGAGTTCGCCTTCTCGGAACTCCCCCTCTCCGAGGCGCTGAGCCGCGGCGAAACCGTGCGTGCCGAGGAGATTGTTCTCGAGGTCCCCGACGGACGAAGCGTCACGACCTTGGTCAACCTCACGCCGATCCGTTCGGAAGACGGCGAAGTCGTATCCACGGTCGTCACCCTGCAGGACTTGGCGCCGCTGGAAGAGTTGGAACGTTTGAGGGTCGAGTTCCTGGGCCTGGTGAGCCACGAACTACGGACTCCGCTGACCTCCATCAAGGGCTCGACCGCCTCCGTGCTGGGCGCTGCGCCGGCTTTGGATCCGGCAGAGATGCTCCAATTCTTCCGCATCATCGACGAACAGGCCGACCACATGCGCGGCCTGATCAGCGATCTTCTTGACGCGGGACGCATCGAGACGGGCACCCTGTCGGTCACTCTCGAAAACACGGCGGTGGCCACTTTGGTGGAACAGGCTCGGAAGACGTTCCTGAGCGGCGGCGGCAGACACATTATTCAAATCGACCTGCCCCCGGACCTGCCCCCGGTGATGGCCGACAACAGGCGCATTGTCCAGGTATTGAACAACCTCCTGTCCAACTCTTCCCGGAATTCTCCCGAATCTTCTCCCATCGGGATCTCCGCCGTGAGAGACGACGTTTACGTGTCGATCTCGGTATCGGACAAGGGCCGAGGGGTGCCGCCGGAACTGCTGCCGCACCTGTTCCGGAAATACGCACGCGTCGACGGCGGTGATCGGGGGATCGCGGGTTCCGGTCTCGGCTTGGCCATCTGCAAGGGTCTGGTAGAGGCTCACGGGGGGCGAATCCGAGCCGAAAGCGGCGGTCCCGGAATGGGCGCCGTGTTCACTTTTACGATTCCGGTGGCTGAAGTAGAAGACGTCGCCGCGACGGCCAGCGAAGTCCACAGCACGATCCGGCCGCATCGGGAAGAGCCGAAGCGAACGCCCATCCTGGTGGTCGACGACGACCCGCACACGCTCCATCACGTCCGGGACGCGCTGGCAACGGCCGGCTACACCCCGCTCCTGACGGGTGATCCTCAGGAGGTGTCCGAGCTGATCAGAATCAAGAAACCGCGGCTGGTGCTGCTTGACCTGATGCTTCCCGGGACCGATGGAATAGAACTGATGGAGCGCCATCCCGAGATGGCCGAGCTGCCGGTCATCTTCATCTCCGGCTACGGAAGGGATGAAACCATCGCGAGGGCCTTGGAGGTCGGGGCTGCCGACTACATCGTCAAACCCTTTTCGCCGACGGAACTTGCCGCGAGAGTCGGGGCGGTGCTGCGGCGGAGCCATGAGCCGGCCACACCCTTCCGGGTGGGAGACCTGGCCGTCCACTACGCGGAACGCCGTGTGACCCTCGCCGACCGTCCAGTACAGTTGACGGCTACCGAATACGAACTGCTCCGCGTCCTCTCCGTCAATGCTGGACGGGTCACGACGTACGAGGCCCTGTTGCGCCAAGTCTGGGGCCGGCTCAATTCCGGCGATTTTCGTCCGGTGCGCGCCTTCGTCAAGAAGCTCCGCAAAAAGCTGGGCGACAAAGCGTCCAGTCCGACCTACATCTTTACCGAGCGCCAAGTCGGCTACCGGATGGGCGCGCCTGACGACTTGTAAGAACCCGCGTTTCCAGGTCGTCGAGGACTGCCGCAGGAACCCGACAACGGAATTGCCTGCCGACAGGGACCAGCCCGCACCCGATCAAGAGGGTTCGCCGATGGGCAGGAGTCGGACCCCTTCCCCCTCCTCGGGTTTCTTGATGCGGAACCGGACCGACGTCACCTCGGCCCCATGCGGGCCGAATCGGTTCTTGAAGCCTTCCCGCTGGCCGACCATGAAGATGGAACCGTCCTCCAGAACGCAGGCATTGGGGTAGTAGGACTTGGGATCGCACTTGAAGCCGCGTCCCGGCGCCGGCTTCACCCAGGTCCTTCCGTTGTCCCGGCTGTAGATCACTTCTCCGTTGTTGGGCACCTTGGGATCGTCGCTTTCGAGTTTGTGGCGACCCCCGAAGACGACGGCGGTCACCCCGCCGGGCGTCGTCACCACGTCTCCCCGCCGGAGCAGTTTGGGGCCGAGAAACTCGCTTCCGAAGTTGGGATCTTCGATGATCGGGTCGGTCAGGAGCAGGCGCGGCGGGGACCAGGTTCTTCCGTCGTCGTAGGACTGAAACCAGGCCGACGTCGGCCGGCAGAAAAATCCCAGACTGCCGTCCGGCAAATAGGCGATCGTGCCCTCGTCCATGTCGTAGTCATTGCTGCCGATCACCGAGACGGTCGACCAGGTGAGGCCCTTGTCCAGGGAGCGCATGAGGAGCATGAGCCAACGAGGATATTCCCTGGGCCATCCCCTTCCCCCGGGAATGGGCGCGGCGGAGGCGAAGAGGCGCAACGAGCCGTCCTTGCCCTCGAACATGCTGTAGGGAGCGTCCATATCGGCGAGCCCGGTGAAGCGTGTCACCTCCTGCCAGTTGTCGCCATTGTCGTCGCTCCGGAAGATTCGACCTGGGGCTCGTCGCCTGTGATCAGAGCCTCGACCGGTGGAATGGCAGCCGCGGCCGGCTTCCCTTTGCTCGCGCGGGCGAAGCCGCCGGTCGCCAAACCGGTTGCAGAAACGGACAGGACCTCGCGGCGGGTCAATCGGAATGACATTGCCCAGTTTCCCTTTCGCACCAAGGCAGGAGACGTTTTCGTCGCCTGAGCCTTCTATTTGTCGACCCACCGGCCATCTCCCTCCACGAACTTCGCTTCTCCGATCACCCGCCCGTCTCTGCGCGCGACCCACTTCCCATGCTGCTTTCCGTCCCGATAAGAACCCTCATGGGTGGTCCCGTATCCGTCGCGAATGACCCACCTGCCATGCCGCCGGCCCCTCACATACCGGCCTTCGCCGACGGTCCCGTTGGTCCAGCGCTCGACCCAGCGCCCGTGCCGCCGACCCTTCGCGAACTTGCCTTCCGAGACGCCCCCGTCCGCCCAGTGCATGACCCATCGCCCGTGCCGCTTCCCGGCGCGCAGGCGGCCTGTGGTTTCGATGGTTTCCCGGTCTTTCTCCCAGACCCACTTCAAGGTTCCGGTGCCGCCAGCCGTTCCATCGTCGCAATCGGCTGTCCAAGTCACGGAAGCGTCCGGCTCGTGGTTGGAAGTCCAGACATGGCATCCCGGCCGGTTGGACAACTCCCGCCAGCAAGCCGTGCCCTTGGGCTTGCCGCCGCACGCGGGTTCGCCCTGGAACGAAGGCGTCGCGGCCTGAAGGGCGCTCGACAGAACCAGGACGAGAACACCCGGAATCCCTATGGACATGGGCGTTTGCTCTCTTGGGTGACTTGTGCAGTCGAGGGCGGATTCGCGGGGATGGGCGGCATCGCTTCAGGCCTGGGGAGAGATCAACAGATTTCCGTATCGGTCCACATCCACCCGATAGCCCGGTTGGACCAAGGTCGTGGAATCGATTTCCTCGACGATGGCGGGACCCTCGATCCGATGACCGGCCTTGAGCCGGGCGCGGTCGTAGATGGCCGTCGGCACGAATTCTCCGTGTGACCCGAAGTACACGGGTCTCTCGGCCGCGGCGGACGCTGGGGCGCCGTTTGCCGGCAGGATCTCCCGGAGTCGCGGCTTCTGAATGGCCCCCAGAGCGGTCAGCCGGAAATTCACCAGCTCGATGGGCTGGTCCGGGTAACCGTGACCGTAAGCCCGGTCGTGCTCGACGTGGAACCTCTCCACCACGTCTTCCAGCTCGGCGGCGGCCACTCGGCTCCCCGGGCATTCGATGGGCAGCTCGTAGGACTGTCCCGCGTAGCGCATTTCGATCTGCCGCTGAAAACTGATGTCACCTTCCGCCAACCGTTCCCGTCTCAGGACCTCCCTCCCCTGCTCTTCCATGGCGGAGAAGATGCGATTGATCTCGTCGAAGTCCGCCCGGTCCCTGGGCATGATCCGGGTCTGGGAAAACTCGTGCTTGAGGTCGGTGACCAGCAGGCCCAGCGCCGAGGCCGTCCCGGGACTCGGAGGCACGATGAGCAGCGGGATCTGCATTTCGGCGCACAGGCGATTCGCGTGCAGCGGGCCGGCCCCGCCGAAGGCCACCATCACCAGGTCCCTGGGATCGTAGCCGCGCCGCACCGTGATGATCCGCAGCGCGTTGGTCATCTCGGCATTGGCGATCTCCACGATCCCGTTGGCGCACTCCACCGCTTCCATCCCCAGGCGCCCGGCGCATCGGCCGCGGATCCCGCGGCCGGCGGCGTCCCGGTCCAGGCCCATCTCCCCGCCCAGAAAAAACTCGGGATTGAGCCGTCCGAGAACCAGGTTGGCGTCCGTGATGGTGGGTTCCGCTCCGCCGTGTCCATAGCAGATGGGGCCCGGGTCGGCTCCCGCGCTCCGAGGTCCCACCCGCAAGATCCCTCCCGTGTCCACCCAGGCGATGCTTCCGCCTCCCGCGCCGATCTCCACCAGATCGATGACGGGGGTCCGGATCGGGTATCCGCTGCCGCGGGACTGGCCGGCCCCGGGCAACGCCTGGGCGCCGACTTCGTACTCCTTGGTCACCTTGGGGCGTCCGTCCAGAATCAGGCCCACCTTGGCCGTGGTGCCGCCCATGTCGAATGAGATGATGTCCTGGTAGTCCAGGCCGCCGGCGATGTGGTTGGAGACGATCACGCCGGCGGCCGGCCCCGACTCCACCATGTACGCGGGCTTCTCGGCCCCCGTTTCGAAGGTCAGGACGCCGCCGCTGGACTGCATGACCAGCAGCTCGCCGGACACCCCCTTTCCCTTCAGCCAGCGCTCGATCCCCTGCAGGTAGCTGGTGATCACCGGCCGGACGCAGGCGTTGATGACGGTGGTGCTGGCGCGGAAATATTCGCGGAACTCGGGGCAGACGATGGAAGAGAGGGAGATGATGAGGTCCGGGTTCCGTTCCCGCAGGATTTCGCCGACCCGCAGCTCGTGCGCCGGATTCAGGTACGAGTGCAGGAGGCAGACGGCCACGGAGACCACGCCCTCTCCTGATAGCCGGGCGGCGATCTCCTGCACCCGGTCTTCGTCCAGCGCCAACAACACGTTTCCCTCGGCGTCCAGCCGTTCGGGGACCTCGAAGCAGAGGTCGCGGGGAACCAGAGGACGCGCCTTTTCGAAATGGATGTCGTAGAGGGAGGGCCGCACCTGGCGTCCGATCTCCAGCATGTCGCGGAACCCCAGCGTGGTGATGAAGGCCGTGCGCGGAGTCTTCCCCTCGATCAGGGAATTGGTGGCGACCGTGGTGCCGTGCACCAGGTAGGAGACCTGATCCGGTTCCAATCCCTCCTTCAGGATCCGGTCCACGGCGTTCACGAAACCGACGGCGGGGTCGCTGGGAGTCGAAGGAACCTTCGCGGTCCGGGTCTCTCCGGTCTTTTCCGAGATCAGGACCGCATCGGTGAAGGTGCCTCCCACGTCGACGCCCAAACGAAATCGGGTCTTCATTCGCGGCTTCCCCGGTCCTTCAACTGCCGGCGCAGCCGCTTGGTCTCGGCCGGTTCGACGGTCCAGCGATCCGTGTCGACCGACACTCCGTAGGCGTCGCGGGCCCGGGCCGGACTGATCTTCTCCTCGCGCACGTCGCGCAGCACCGATTCCGGGTCCCGCTCCCAGGGCGGCCCGTATCCTCCCCCGCCGCAGGTCTCGACCCGGACGTGCTCGCCGACTCCCACCGGAGCCGTTCCCTTGGAGGGCAGCTTGCGAGGGTCCCCGCCGGAGATGGACAGGTAGCGGGCCGGCTGCCCGTCCCTGCCCTGAAACAGGCCCCAGGGGGGGAACTTGGCCCGGTCCGCCAGGGTCGTGAAAACGGGTTCGTGCTCCGGGAAGACGTATTCCCGGCAGAGACCCAGACCACCGCGGAAGCGTCCGGCGCCCTCCGAGTCCGGGATCAGGTTGTAACGGGTGATGCGCACCGGATAGTTGAGTTCCGTCTCTTCGATGGGCGCATTCTGAGTGTTCTGGATGTGGGTCTGGACGGCGTCGGGCCCGTCGGAACGGTATCGGCCGCCGTAACCCCCGGCCAAAGTCTCGAGAAACGTGTAGTACTCCCCGGTCCGGGGATCCTCTCCGCCGAACCCCACATGGCAGATCATCCCCTTGGTTCCGGCCGGGACCCGCTCCGGAACCGCCGCCGACAGGGCCTTGAAGAGGACCTCGCACAGCCGCATGGAGACCTCCCAACCTCCCACGATGGCGCCCGGGTGGCGGGCATTCAGGGCCGACCCCTTGGGAGCGATCACCTCGATGGGCTGGTAGAAGCCCTCGTTGACGGGGATGTCCGGATCCACCAGGCACTTCAGAACGTAGACGCAGGCGGTGAAGGTCTGCGTGAGGTTGCTGTTCATGGGAGCCGATCGCTGCGGGTCCGCTCCCGTGAAGTCGAAGGCGATCCTCCGGTCCTTCAGGGTGACCTTGGCCCTCAGGTGGACGGGACGGTCCGTGATGCCGTCGTCATCCAGACATCCTTCCGCTTCGTACGTGCCCTGGGGCAGGTTTTCCAATTCCCCTTCGATTCTCCGCGCCGTGTACTCCAGCAGCCGTTCGATGTAGAAGTCGAGGGTCTCTTTTCCGTACCGGTCCAGCAGGGCGGTCAGCCGCCGCATTCCCATGTTGTTGGCGGCGATCTGGGCCCGGAGGTCGCCGGCCACTTCCTTGGCGGCCCTCACGTTGGCCAGGATCATCTTCCAGAGCCCGGGATGGACTTCGCCCCGGGAAACCAGCTTCACCACGGGGAGGATGATTCCCTCCTGGTAGATCTCCCGAAAGGCTCCGATGCTGGCGGGAGCTCCGCCGCCCACGTCCACGTGGTGGCAGCAGTTGCTCAGGTAACCCACCAGCTCCCCCCGGTGGAAAAACGGAGCGATGAGGAAAATGTCGTTCAGGTGGCTCGCCTGCCGGTGAGGGTCGTTGACCACCAGCATGTCGCCCGGCTCCAGGTTCCCGGCTCCGTATTCCCGGATCGCGCGCGGCACCAGGCGGCCGATGGTGACCAGGTGGGCCGGTTGGCAAAAGGCCTGGGCCACCATCCGGCCCTGCGAGTCCACGAAGGCGCAGGAATAGTCGAGCCGGGTCTTGACGTTGGTGGAGAAGGCGCTGCGCTGAATGGAGACCGACATTTCCTCCGTGGCCTCCACCAGCGCGTTTCGAATCACCTCGAAGAGGATCGGATCGAATCTTCGGTTGCCGGGTGTTGAGCCCTCTTCTTCCTTACGGATCATTCCGGGTCCTCGGGTGGGATGACCGGCAGCAGAATATGGGAGGGGTGGCGTCGGTCGTGGTAGACCCTCTGGGTGGCCACCACGATCTCCGGATCGATTCCGGGGGCCCCGCCGTTGTTGAGGTTGCGGTCGAAACGGGGGAAGTTGCTGCTGGAGACCTGGATGCGGATGCGGTGGCCCGGCAGGAAGGCGTGGCCCGTCACACCCATCTTGACGTTGAACTCGTAGACCGTGCCCGGCGTCATCAGGACCGGCTTTTCGAAGGACTCCCGAAAGCGGGCGCGCAGGATCCCCTCGCACAGGTTGACCGACCGGCCATCGGGAAAGACGTCGAGCAGCCGGACGGTCCAGTCGGTGTCCAACGCAGAGCTGCTGGCGTAAATCTTGGCGTTCACCGGTCCCGTAACCTCCAGTTCCTTCCCCATCGGCCGACTCGTATAGACGAGCACGTCGTCCCTGCGCTCGATGGGCCGGTGATCGGCGGGGGGATGGGATCCGTCCCGGATTCCGGTCACCAGGGGGACCGGGTCTTCGGGGTCGTAGACGTAGGAGTCCGCCGGCTGCTCGCCGTCCGGTTTCCGGACATCCAGAGCTCCGTCCCCGAACAAGGTGTTGGCGCGGCCCTCGCTTTGAAGGTAGTAGGGTGTCCAGCGGGTCTCGGGCAGCGGCCACTCTTGGGCCTCCCTCCACTCGTTCCTGCCCATGATGAAGAGCTGCAGCGGCGGCAGGCCTTCGATGCCGTTACCGATCCCCTTGAGCCAGCGATCCATCCACCCCAGCCAGAGTTCGTAAAGATCGACGACCGATTCTTCGCCGAAGTCGACGATGCCGGTCTTTTGCTCCGGCTTCTCGGTGTGGACCCACGGCCCCATGACGACCTTCTGGAGCCGCTTCGCCCGCTCGGTTCCTTCGGTCCGGATGCCTTCGTAGTTGGCGAACAGGGACACGCCGTGGATGTCCCACCAGCCGGCGATCTGCAGGATGGGCAGGTCCATCCTGCCGAACTTGCCGTAGTTGCCGATCTTCTTCCAGAAGTCGTCCCAACTCGAATGGCGCACCCAGTCCCGGTAGAAATCGATGGCCCGGCCGGTGGCCTCCTCGTCCGCGGTCAGGATCGGCACGTGGCGGAAGAGCCGGTCCCAGTCGTAGAAGCTGAGCGGCTGCCGGGTCCTGGAGCTGTTGGCCATGGCCCAGGGCAGGTTGATGTGCAGTTGAAAGGCGCCTCCCGTGTAGTTCATCCCGTAGAGGTAGAAGTCCGCCGGCGCCATCTGGGGAATGATGGTTTTGAGGTAGGGAGATCCGGTGGGGGCCGCCATCCATTGGACCAGGCCCATGTAGGACATCCCGTTCATGCCGACGTTGCCGTCCGACCAGGATTGGGTCCCGCACCAGTCGAGTGTGTCCCTTCCGTCGTTGATCTCATGGGACCAGGCGTACCACCTGCCGTCGGAGTCGTTCCGCCCGCGGCAATCCTGAACCACGTAGGCGTAACCCCGGCGGGCGAAGTACCGCGCCCGGTTCACGTAGAAGTTTCTACTGTTGTCGTAGGGGGTCCGTTCCAGGATGACCGGCCATTTCCCCCCCTTGTCGGGAAGATAAACGTCCGCGGACAGCTCGACGCCGTCCCGCATGGGAACCCGGACGTCGATCCGGACCGCTACCTCGTGGTCGGGCTGGGACAGGCGGTTTTGCCAACTGTGAGATTCACCCGACAGGGCCGAAGCCGAAACGAATGCGAGGAGTCCCAGGAGAAGAATATGGCGTTTCAGATCAATTCTCGACGTTGTTCGGGAAGTCGGCCGGGAACTCAATCGCTCCTCCCCTGCGAAATGTCCGCCAAGAGCCGGAGGAAATGTACGCCAGAGACTAACGGCTGGGGGGTCTTCGGTCAATCGGAGGAACGGCGTGTTTTACGCGTCGTCCTGGAGCGGCGTGTTTCACGCGCCGACGCGGGACGCGAGGACACAAATAGGTGGGACAGGAAAGTCCCCCTCCCGGCGGGTGGGAGACAAGACTGTCCCCTGCTGGCCATCGTAGCCGTGGAACGGCGCGGGAAGATCTCACTCATCCAGTATCTCTTGAGGCGAGAGTCCCGAAGACGAGAAGGGATTGATGGTTCGGACTTCACCGAAGAACTGATCGTGCTGAAGATCTTCGGTGAGCAGGACAGGACACTCGCAAACGTGTGCAGCCGCAACGATGAGGGAGTCCCACCACGAAAGGGAATAGCGCTGTTGGAGAAGCCAGGATCGGTCCATGACGGCGAAGTCGATGGCCACCGGCCGCCACACGGAAAGGTCCCGCACGATCTCTTGAGCTTCGCCCACATCGAACCCCGGCTTCAGCTTACGGGTGAGGGTCACGTATAACTCTTGCAAGACCTGGAAGCTGGTCCGAGCCGATCGACGTTGGACAAGCAACCGGATCCACTGGTCGGCACGAGACTGCTTCCCCCGGTCCGAGCTGTCGTGCCGGTAGACGAGGACGTTGGTGTCAACGAATACCGGCTCGGTCATGGAGTTCCTCGCGATTCGGCTTGCGATCGTCGATCCAGCTTAGCTTTCGAGGTTGTCTCGCCAGAAAACGCTTCATGGCGATTTCATAGTCGTCCTCATGGCGCCGCATCCCCTCCAGCAACTCCGCGAGCCACCGGGAGACGCTGCGGCCCTCCTCGGCAGCGCGGACCCGTACCCAGCGGGCCAACTCCTCCGGCATGGTCACAGTGACGTTCTTCATGACACGAAGTTAGTGTAACACGAAATTCGTGTCGAGAAGACAAGCGGCGATTGTCCAACCGGCGATCCCGGGGGAGTGAGAGGGCAGGAATGTCCCCTTCCAGGGGCTTGGGGCGTCGTCGTTCAGGCGCCGACTCAGGGGAAACGCAGGAACAGAAAGGGGGCACAGCAAAGTCCACTCCCGGCCCTCAATCTTTCGCCGGTCCGGTGAGAAAGCTCAACAGGTCGGCCATCTCCGTAACACTGATCTCCTCTTCCAGCCCCTCCGGCATGCCGGACACACTGGAGACGAACATGGCCCGGATGTTCTCCCGGGGAATCGCGGTCTCCGAACCGTCTTCCCTGCGGAGGGTCACCGAGACCGGAGTCCGGGAGGCGATCACTCCTTCCTGAAGAACCCCGTTGTTCAGTTCCACCACGTACAGTTGGTAGTTGTCCGCAATCGCCCGGCTCGGCAGCATGATGTCCGACAGCAGCTCCTGCCGCGATCGATGCCGGACAGCCCCCAGATCGGGTCCGAAGCCGGTGTCGGCGCCCTCGATCTCGTGGCATTTCTCGCAGTTCTTCTCGAAAACCGCGGCGCCCTGAGCCGGGTTCCCCGCGACACCCAGCGCAGCCCGATAGCGTTCCAGGGCGGCGAGGCGCCGTCCTTCCAGCTTGCGCATCAGGTCATGGACCCGAGCCCGGATCGACGGGTCCGTGTGCATCACCAAGCGCGACTTGTGCCTCTGGCTGACGGTCCAGAAGGGGATGTCCCCGTTTTCGATGGACGTCAGCAGGAGCTCGACGGTCTCCGGTCTGGAAAGCAGCGTCGCGGTGGCTCCCAACCGCACGTCGGTCGTCATTTCCCTCCACTTGGAAATCAGCAGTTTCCCCGCCCCGTCGCCTTCCGTCCGCGCCAACGCCCGGACCGCCGCGACCTGGACTTGCTCCGGTTCCCGGGTGTCCAGGAGTCCGGCCAACAGGTCGAACCTGGACTTCGCGTCCAGGAGCGCCAGGAGACGCACCGAATCGGCCCTCAGAGCGGGGGACAACGTCCGGTCCCCGATCCTGGAGAGGACCCGATCCGGGAGGGATTTCCCGACCCGGCTCAGCGGCTTCGGCGCCAGATCCAACAACTGCAGCGCCGCGCTGCGCAGCAACGGTGAGGACGATTCGGCCAGCTTCAACAGACGGCCGGTCGAGATGCCTGGTGTGCCATCGTCGCGCGATTCCCGGCGAAGTCCCCGGGCCAGCCCCTCCAGGCCGGCGGCGCGCCACCAGTCCGAAGCCGGCCTGCCCCTCCCGGAGACCCTTTCGAAGAGCCGCCGCAAGGCCGAAGGATCGCCCGCCGCGCCGACAAGCGTCCCGATCTGCCGAAAAAATTCGACCCTCTGTTTCGATGCCGATCCGGAGAACTCGGATACGGCCAGTTCGAGCAGCTCGAGCGGGCGGGGCGCGGAGGCGCTCAGCGCCGCGAGCTGAACCCAGGGGTCTTCCATGTCCTGCAGCAGCAACTGGCGGCGCGCCCGGCGGGCGGAAGGCGAATCCAGACATCCCAGCGCGCAGAGCAGCTGGAAGCGCACCGCGGGATGGGCGTCCCCGGTCATCGCCAACAGGTCCTGCACCAGAGCGGGCGCCTGATCCAATCTCGACTCGGCGAGACGGATCGCATTTTCCCGGACTCCGGGCTCCGCGTCTTGGAGAGCAACCTGGATGTCGGAAGTTCCCAGCGCTCCCAGACCCTCGAGCGTCCAGAGGGCGTGCAGCCGCGTGTCGGGACTGGAACTCGAACCGAACATCTCCCTTAGAGGTTCGACAGCCTCTCGACTCCGGCGGTCCACCAGCAATCGCTGCGCGTGAGTCCTCCACCAGCCGTTGGGATGGTCCAGTGACTCCACCAGTTCCCGGTCCGAAGCCGGACCCAATGCCAGCTTCGGATTCCATGGCGCCGGATTCTCCGATTCCGGAGTGATCCGGTAGATCCGCCCGTGCCGCCCGCCCTCGTAGAGGGCCTCCGGCCCCGGTCCGGGATCGTGGTACTCGTCCGACATCCATTCCGGGTGCTCGATGATTCGCCGGTAGTAGTCGACGACGTAAAGAGCTCCGTCCGGTCCCGCGTAGACGAAGACGGGACGGAACCAATGGTCCGTGGAGGCCAGGAACTCCGCCTCGTCCCGAATCCGGCTGGCCCTCAGCACGACCCCGCCCTCCTTGAGAAGGTCGCAATGGACCAGGTTGTGCGCCGGGTCGGCCACGAAGGAGGCCTGATCGTAAGGAGCGGGAAAGAGGCCGCCCGCGTAGGCAGCGATTCCACAGGCCGACGTGAAGTTCCCGATATCGGTCAGGATCCGATGCTTCGGATTCAGCGTGACCGGATAGACGCGAGGTGGATGATCGGAAACGTCCTTGGAGGTGGAGGCGGCTCCCAGCGCCGGGTTACGGCTCAGGTACGGGGCGGCCAGGACCTGCTGGCGGATATGCCGGACGCTGTTCAGAGTCAACAGCCGTCCCCAGCGGTCGAAACTCAAGCCGAACCCGCTGCTTCCGGAAACGGCCTCCAGTTGGTGCGTATCGGGCCGGAAACGGAGATTGCCGATTCGGTTCTCCAGGCGAGCGCCCTCGTCCCGGCCGGGGAACCGGATCTTGGAGCCCTCGTCGCCGAACTTTTCCTGGAAGATGACGGTCCGGATGGGGGGCTCGTGAGCCAGGTAGATCCAGTTGTCCAGGCCGTAGCGCGGGTTGCTGACCGTGTGCTGGGGGTTGGTCAGGGCAAAACCGGTCAGAACGGCAATCTTGACGTCGGCCCGGTTGTCGCCGTCGGTGTCCTCCAGATACCAGATGTCGGGAGCGTCGGTGACCAGCACGCCCTGCTTCCAGCGCAGGACCCCGGTGGGCAGCATGAGGTCGTCGGCAAAGACCGTGCTGCGGTCGGGCCATCCGTCGCCGTCGGTGTCCTCCAGCAACTTGACCTGCCCGTTCCGTCCCGTATCCAACGGGTAGCCGATCATCTCCACCACGTAGACGCGGCCCTGCTCGTCGATCTCCATGGCGACCGGATCTCGAATCAGAGGTTCCGCGGCGAAGACCTCGATCCGGAAGCCCTCTTCCAGCACGAAAGTCTCAAGCGCCTGTTGCGGGCTGAATGGCGGGCCGGACCGGGTGCATCCGGCGAACAGCAGCGTGGTTCCCAGAAGGGAATGGAGCGCACGCCGCCACGCCGGCGGAACTATTCTCCGAACGAGTTGGTCGTGGACGTTGAATTGAGTCGTCACGAGTGCAGATTCTGGTCCGCCTTCTGAAGCTTTTTCCTCATCTTGTCGAGCATGTCGTCGACCATGCCGTCCATGTCGTACCCGGGTTCCCAACCCCATTCCCGCCGCGCGGCGCTGTCGTCGAGCGAGCGGGGCCAGGAATCGGCGATGGCCTGGCGGAGCGGGTCGATCTCGTAGTCCATCTCGAATTCGGGGATTCTCTTGCGAATGGCGCCGGCCAGTTCGGCGGGCGTGAAGCTCATGGCGGCGACGTTGAAGTCGGCATGGTGCCTGAGCCGGGCGAAATCGGCGTCCGCCAGGTCGATGACGGCCTTGATGGCATCGGGCATGTACATCATGGGCAGGCGTGTGTCCGGCTTGAGGAAGCAGGTGTACCGCTTCTCCCGAATGGCCCCGAAGAAGATCAGGACGGCGTAGTCCGTGGTGCCGGCGGTCGGTTCCTGGTCCATGCAGCTGACGATTCCGGGCAGCCGCAGTCCACGGACGTCCAGGCCCACTTTCGTCGAGTAGTAGTTTCCCAGCAGCTCGCCGAACACCTTGGCGATTCCGTAGAGGGTGTTCGGCTTCTGGATGGTGTCGTTGGGGGTGGGTTCGCGGGGCGTCTCCGGACCGAACGCCGCGATGGAGCTGGGAGCGACGACCTTCTCCACTCCGCAGGCGTGGGCGGCCTCCAGAACGTTGTAGAGGCCGTTGATGTTGACCTCATGCCCACGCTGCCGCTCCTGCTCCGCCAGTGCGGAGAGGATGGTGCTCAGGTGATGGATGGCGCCGATCTCGTATTTCCGGATCGTGTCGACGACCTGGCTGTAGTCGGTGACGTCGACCACGGTGGCGGGGCCGCCTCTGATCACGGAATCGGGCAGGGCCGTCCTGTGGCCGGCCGCCACGACCATCTCGCCCCCGTAACGCGCTCTCAACGCGGGAACCAGATCCTGGCCGATCTGACCGGCCGCGCCTGTGACCAATATTCGCTTCATGGACTTGCCCCACAACGGTCGGGAAATGACACGCATCACCCTTCCAACGGTTCGGTTCCGGTCCCGGCATCACCATGTTCCAGGGAATCGGCGACTCGCTCCACGGCCTGTCGAAATGATTTCGGATCGATGGCTGGATACCGATACAGCCTGGACTCGATGGCGGCAAAAAGACGCATCAGATTCTCCGGCTCGATCCATCCGCCCCGACCCAGCGCTTCCACGTCCTTCAGATCCTGGGCATGGCGCCGCTCAATCTTCGCGAGCGCTTGAGAATAGGGATCGTAATGATAGAAGGACACCCTTCCCTCACGGGCAGCGAACAGGCTTCGTTCCCTCCACCCGGGCAGTTCGGGGATGAAGTCGGACGGTGACGCCAGCTCGATGTTTATTTTCAGATCCTCTTTCAGCCGCGGGACCGACCTGAAAACCTGATCGGTTTCGGGAAAAAACCGGATATCGACGTCGACTGTGGTCGAGCGCCAGCCCAGCAGAACCGCAGTCGCGCCGCCGGTGAAGTACAACCGGGTCTCGACCGGCGCCGCTCGACCGACCGCGCGCATGAAACGGCGGATACGGTCCAGGTCTGCTAGTTTGCGCATTCCGCCGCCCGCTCGAAGCTGACAAGCCGCCGGATCAGCGCGTTGTATTTCGAATGAGCCCCGTCAGGGTCGGATTGAGCGAGGTGCAGATACAGTTTGATTTCCGGTGAACGGATGACCCGTCTGGGAATCGGAAGCCCGATTTCGCGCAATCGGGGCGCGCCTATCGAGACCAAAAGCGCAGACACCGTCGTCTCCCCGCGCCGGAGGTCCTCGATTCCCTCGCGGACAATCTCGACTCCGGGGAATCTCTCCATATTCATGGCCTCATTTTATCAGCCGGCGACAGGCACGATTCGGCGCTTCGTTTACCGTTGCGCCGCTGCCGCGCAGATCCTTCGGGCTGCTCCCGTCACCTCCTCGTCGGTCCCGCCGAACAGCAGCCGGATATGATTTACGGACCCGAAAAGGTCGCCCGGTTCCGCCAGGACGCCCCAGTCGAAGAGGAGCGTTCGCGCGAACTCCGCTCCCGTCAGCCCCAGTCCGCTGCTGTTGACGAACAGGAAGGGAGCGCCTCTGGGAACGACATGGGAAAGGCCGGCGGCCGGCTCCAGTCCGGCCAGCATCAAGTCGCGGCTTCGCTGGTATCTCGGGGAAATCTCGTCGATCCATTCCTGGGGCCCCTCGATGGCGGCCTGGCCGGCGCGCTGAGCGACGTGCCCGCACTTGAGGACGCCCCACTCCAGGATCTTCCGCATGTACCGGATCAGGCGAGGCGACGCGGCGATGAACCCCAGCCTCCAGGGCTGCAGGGCGAAGGTCTTGGTGAAGCTGCAGATGGTGACGATCCGGTCCCGGTCTTCCGCAACCGAGGCGAAACGGACATGGCGGGCGCCGTCGTAGAGCATGTTGTCGTAACATTCGTCCGACACCACGTAGAGATCGTGCCGGGCCGCCACTTCCACGATAGCCCGCAGGTCCTCTTCGCCGGCCACGAACCCGGTGGGGTTGGCCGGAGAGCTCACCACGATGGCCTTGGTCCTGGGGGTGATCACGGCCTCCAGCGCCTCCGGCGTCCACTGCCAGTCGTCCTCCTCCCGGGTTCTTGCGTAAACCGGGACGGCCCCCGCCAACTCGACCAGGCCGAAGAAGAAAAAGCTGGGACTGAAGATGACCGCCTCGTCTCCCGGGTCCAGCAGCGTGGTGAAGACGACGTCCAGCGCGTGCATGGCGCCCGCCGTCACCAGGATCTCGGCCGCCGGGTCGAAGGAGATCCCGTCCCGGTCCTCCAAGCGTCCGGCGATGGCCCGGCGAAGTCCCGGGAAGCCGCTGGAGGGAGGCTGCCGGTTGCTCTGAGCCGCCCTCGTGGCCGCTTCGATGACGTGCCCGGGCGGGGCCCAGAAGGGGGCGCCCTTGAGAATGATGACGTCCTTGCCGTCCGCGATGAGCGCCTGCGCATGATCGGCCGCTTCGCTGGAGGGCACGCGCGGCAGTCTGGCCCGCTTGGCGATGTCCAAAGACTTCCGCGCCGGTATCGACTCTCCCATCCCCGCCTCAGTTCAGTTTCCTGGGGACCGTGACCGACCAGCTCTTCTGGAAGTGCCGCGCACCGTTGACGGTCACTTCCACATCCACCACATGATGAAAGGCCGCTTTGTCGCTGGAGGTGACCTCGTTTGCCCTGACTTCGATTTCGGAGTCCGGACGCTTGACCACGTAATCGGAAGTCGCCGCCAGAACGGCATTGGCGGGTTCCGCTTCCGACACGGTGAATCTGGAGCGGGTCACCGTGCGTTCCGATCCCTCTCCCCGGGCGCCTTTCGTCTCGCGGCCAAGCCGTACGGTCACCGCGTTTCCCGTGAGATCGTGGGTGATCGAATATTCCAGGGGCCTCCTCAGCAGCTTGGGGTCGGCCGTGGGGAGTTCCACAAGGTCCGGTTTCGGGAGTTTCGGACTCTGCTCCGGAATCACCGGCAGCAGGATATGCGACGGATAACGGCGGCTGCGGTGCAGCGTGTTCACCGCCGCCTGCCCCGTAGGCCAGGCGTTTTGAATGTCGGAGCCGGCGATGGCCACGCGAATCCGGTGCCCGGCGGCGAAGACGTAGGACATCTCCTTCACGTCCACTCCCAGCTCGTAGACCTCGCCGGGCGCCATCGCTTCCGGCTCGAAATGCGAGTTCCGGTGAGTTCCGTTGAGACCGCCGTAGCGCACCAGCTTGGAGGTTCCGTCCGGCGCCACGTCGATGAGCTTGACTCGGAAATAAGCCACTTCCGCCGTGGAGGAGACATGCAACGTGGCCCGTGGGGCGCCCGACACCTCCATGTCCTCTTCCAGGGGAGGCGTGGTGTAGGTCAGGGAGTAGGCCTCGTCGGGGCGCTGATCGATGGGCATGGCCCAGGGCAGAATGCCCCCGCCCCAATGCATGCCCGAGGTGACGCCGACGGTGGGCTTGTAGCCGTAACTGTCCGCGGCTTCCCCGGACGCGGGGGACGGCTCCCGGCTCAGCTTGCCGTCCTCGCGGAAGTAAAGCCTGGTGGGCATGGCCCGGGCGATGGGCCACTCCGCCTCGGAACGCCAGAATCCCGGCTCTTCCAGCGGCATCCGGGATGCCGGAGGCGCGTATTTCCGGACATACACGGTGACCGGCGGCTCGTCCACCACGCCGTTGTCAATGCCCTTGAGCCAGTAGTCGAACCATTCCAGATAGATGGGGCGGGTGTCGACGCGGGGCCCCGGGACGGCGTGCTTCTCCACTCCGTACCAGTGTCCCCAGGGACCGACCAAGGCCTTCTTGAAGGGGACGTCCAGCCGGTCGAAGGCGCGCAGCAGAGCGGTGGGGTAGACGTCGGACCAGCCCGCCACCACGAAGACCGGACACTTGACCCGGCTGTAGCCGGCGGACAGGGAGCGGTCCTGCCAATAGGGTCCCTCGGTCGGGTGCGAGATGTAGCCGATCCCCCAGGGGCGATTGTTCTCCAGCCGATGCTGCCAGATCTCGCTCCATCTCACGCCGGCGATCTCGGGATCGGGAGGGGCGAAATTGAAGGCGGTCATGAGAGGAGAGTAGCTGTCGAACATGTAGGGGCGAAGGACGCCCCCGGGATAGGTCCACTCGGTGTAGACGCTGTCGTTGGCCGAGCGGACGATGATGGTCTTGAGGTGGGGAGGGTTCTGGACGGCCACCTGCCATTGGACCACCCCGCTGTAGGATTTCCCCAGCATGCCCACGTTGCCGTTGCACCAGGGCTGGGCGGCGATCCACTCCACCATTTCGTAGGCGTCGCGCCGCTCGGCGGCGGCGTAAATGTCCCGGCTCCATCCGCCGGAGTTGCCCGTGCCGCGCACGTCGTACTGCACCACCACGTAGCCCCGCTCCGCCAGATAGGGAACGGCGGGCGGATATTCGTCCCGGTAGTCCGGCAGGGCAGGTTTCACCCGCCGGTAGGGGTTGTATTCCATGATGGCGGGATATTTCCCCTCGGCGTCAGGCCGGGTGATCCTCAACGCCAGCTCCACGCCGTCCCGCATGGGGACATACCGGTGGGTCACCTTGACCTTTCCCTCGTACACGGGCTGGGAAAGGCTTGCCGCGGATTGGCCGAAAACGTTGGCGGAAAGTCCGATCGTCAGGAGAATGAAACAAATCATCGTCTTCTGCCGGATCAACGCTGTCGTCAGCCGTTGCTCCAATCGTAACGGCGGCGGTTCTTCCACTGGCCTTCCGTATAGTCAGGCACCTCCTGGGTGGCCCCGTTCTCACGGACGGATTTCGCAGAGAGGGGGATGAGGGAACTCCAGGTAACGGCGTCGTAGACGTCGATCCCCGGAGTCCTGTCTTCCGTCAGGCACTTGTAGAAATGCTCGACGACGAAATAGTCGCCGCCGCCATGCCCGGTCCGCAATGCCGCCTCCCCGTGCCGAGTCCAGAAGGGGTGATCGTAACGCTCGTAGTAGTCCGGGACGGGGTCCCAGTCCTTCGACTTCCCGTCAACGAACATCCCCGCTTCGTCGTCATACGAGGCCTTGGTGCCCTGAAGCGTGTAGTAGTCGATGTGGTGCGGCCGCGGGGAACAGATGTCGAAGCGGAGGAAGATCACGGCTCCGCTCTCGGTCCGAATCAGGCTCACGGTGTTGTCCCCGTTCCAGGTGGCCGTAGCTCCCGGACTGTCCGGACCGAATCGCCGGATGGCGTATTCGCGAAAGCTGTAGGCCGGCGTCATCATGCTCACGCATTGCCGGAGTTGATCGCCCCGCGGGATTCCGAACCACATGGAGGTGGGGCCGAGGGCATGGGTGGGATAGGTGTTGGCGATCAGGTCCGTCCGGCTGTTGAGCGATCCGCGCCAGTTCAGCGATCCGTCCTCATCGAACTGCAGGTTCCGGGCTTCGTGGATATAGCCGCACTCGGCGAAGGTGAGGGTTCCGAAGACCCCCTTCTCGACCGCGTTCAGGATCATCATGTTGCTGCGGGTGAAGCACAGGTTCTCCGCCATGAAATACTTGGCGTCGGTCTCCTGAGCCGCCCGCACCAGGTCCCAGCCTTCCTGAATGGTGTTGCAGGCGGGCACCTCGCTGAAGACGTGCTTGTGCGCCCGCAAGCTGTCGATGGCCATGGGTCCGTGCCACCAGGTGGGCGTAGTGATGAAGACGGCGTCGACGTCGTCGCGCTCGAGCAAGCGCCGGTAGTCGTTGGGACCGTCGGTGTAGGTGTCGGGCTCGTACCCGAGCTTTTCCCGCACCATCTCGACTCCCCGTTGAGCCGCCTCCTCCCGGAAGTCGCACAGCGCCGGAACGTCGACGTTGAACCGGTCGAGGGACGCCTTGAGGAAGAGCGTGCCCCGGCTCCCAACGCCGATGATGGCGATCTTGAACTTCTTGGAGCCGTGCTTGCCGGAGACGGCCGGCGGCGCTGCCCCGAGGGCGGCCGGAGCCACGGAGGCCACCAATGCGGTGCCGCTCCCGGTTTGGACAAATTCCCGGCGGTTCAGTTTCTTCATCGCGAATGACCTTCCTGTTGTCGGGGGGAAGACCCGGAGGGGGGATGTGGAGGTGGGACTTTCCGGTCCCCCCGATGCCATGCGCCGGGGCTCGAGAACCCCCGCCCCCATCCCGGCCGGCTCCAGATCACCAATCTCCCAATCCTCACCGGCAACATTAGTTCAACTGGCGGGGAACCGTGATCGACCAGCTCTTGTTGAAGTGGCGGGCTCCATTGACGGTGACCTCCACGTCCGCCACGTAGCGAAACGAGGTCTCGTTGCTGGTCGTCAGCTCGTTGGATTCCACCCGAATCTTCGATTCCGGCCGATCCACGGTATAGACCGCCCTGGCGTTGACCGTGGCCCGGGCCGGATTCTCCGACGAGACCGTGAAGCGGGAATCGATAAGGAAAGTGCCTCTCACCACGTGGAGCCGGAGCGTCGTGGTCTTGTTCACCAGATCGCGGGTAATGGAGTACTCCTTGGGCTGGGACAGGTCGTCCGGATCGGCATTGGCAAGGCGCTTCAGTCCGGGCGCGGGCAACTCCGGGTTCTGCGCAGGCACCACCGGAATCACCAGGTGGGACGGACGACCGCTGTCCCGGTGCAGTGTGATCACCGCCGGCTTGGGCGTGGGCCAGGCATTCGGCATGTCGCCGCCGGCGACGGCGACCCGGATCCGGTGCCCCTTCGCGAACACGTAGGACATGGCCTTCAGATCGAACCTCAGTTCGTGGACGGCGCCCGTCTCCAGCGGTTCCGGACGGGAGTGCGAGTTCCGATGAGTGGCGTTGAGTCCCCCGTAGCGGACCAGTTTGGACGTTTTGTCCGGGGCCACGTCGATGAGCTTGACCCGGAAATAAGCCACCTCGGCAGTCGATGAGACGTGGAGCACCGCGGTGGGATTTCCGGTGACCTCCAGGTCCTCCTCCAACGGCTCGGACGTGTAGACGAGGGAATGGGCCTCGTCCAAGCGTTGGTCCACGGGCATCCCCCAGGGATTGATGCTCCCTCCGGCATGGATGCCCGAGGTGATGCCGACGGCCGGGTCGTATTCGTAACGGTCGGATCCGGACTCCGTTCCCGACGGCCGTTCCCGGCCGAGCCGGCCGCCGTCGTGAAAGTACATGGGCGTGTATTGGGTTCTGGGAACCGGCCAATCCATCTCCGACTGCCAGAAGCCCGGCTCCTCCAGGTACATCCTCGCCGAGGGTTCTTTGTACTGCCGCTTGAAGAGGGTCACCGGGGGTTCGTCCATCACTCCGTTGTCGATTCCCTTGAGCCAGTAGTCGAACCACTTCAGGTATTCCAGGCGCCCGTCGATCCGGGGTCCGGGAACGGTGTTGTGGACTTCCGGCCACCAGTGTCCCCAGGGGCCGACGAGGGCCCGCTTGGGCACCTTCAGCTTGGAGAAGGCGCGAAGCAGGGCGGTCGGGTACCAGTCGGCCCAGCCGCCGATCACGAACACGGCGCACTTGACCCGGTCGTAGCCGGGCGCCAGGGACTGGCCGCGCCAGTAGGGACCATCCAGCATGTGCTTGACGTAGCCGTAGCCCCAGGGCCGGTTGTTCTGGAGATGCTCCTCCCAGATCGCGCTCCACTTCTCCCCGGTCAGTTCCGGGTCCGGGGGAGCAAAGTTCATGGCGGTCATCTGGGGCGCATACCGCCACATGACGAAGGGCCGGAGCACTCCGCCGGGATAGATGAACTCGGTGTAGTTGTCGTCGTTTCCGGAGCGGACGATGATGGCCTTCAGGTGCGGGGGCGCCTGCTTGGCCACCTGCCACTGCACCACTCCCCCATAGGAAATCCCCATCATCCCGACCTTACGGTTGCACCAGGGTCGGGCGGCGATCCACTCCACCATTTCGTAGCCGTCCCGTTGCTCGTCCTGGTTGTACATGTCCCGGGTGGAACCGCCGGAGTTGCCGGTCCCGCGGGTATCGTACTGAACGATGGCGTAGCCCTGCCCGGCCAGGTAGAGCATGGGCTGAAACGGCCACGGCTCGTCGTCGTACTCCAGGGCGCCCTGCTTCAGGAAACGGTAGGGGTAATAGATCATGACGGCCGGAAACCGGCCCTCGGCATCGGGGCGAATGATGCGGACCGCCAGCTCCACGCCGTCCCGCATGGCGACGCGCTCGTAGCTCACCTTGAGCTTGTCGCCGTATGGGGTGCCGGCCATGGGGTCGCCGGAGGGTTCGGCGGAAAGGCTCACCGCAGCGAGGGTCGCGAACAGGAGAAGAAAGAACATTTCGGTGCCCCTCCGTTAACGGCTGGTTTGCGGGGTTTCGACCAGAGGGAAAAGGATTTCGCGAGTCTATGCCCTGCCCCGACGCCGGTCAACCCGGGGAGCGGCGGCTCTCCAGCCGCCGCAACAGGAGACGGGGCTGTTAATCCCCGCGTCCGGGGTCCGGAGGGGACCGACAGTCCCTCCTCCAGTTCGCGTTGCCGGGGCATCCTTGCTAGCATTCCCTCAAACGACAAGTCCACATATCTCGCCGGGACGCTGATCGAACGATGGAAAGATTTCAATCATCGGTCCATCGCCGATGTATCTTCGCAGCCGGACTTCTCCTGCCGGCATGCCTGCTTCTGATTTTTTTCGCAGGATGTCGGCCCCACCCGCCGACGACCCTTTCCGCCGAAGTGAGTCCGGATCGTTTTCGGGTAGACGACGAAGGCCGTTTGCTTTTTCGCATCCGGGTCAAGGAGGGCAAGCTGTCGTCCGGTTCCCGCATCAGCCTGGCTCTGCCGGGGAGTTGGACATGGCACACCATCCGCCCCACCCGGAGAGAGGACGGCAAACTGGGGCCGACCCTGCGGGTTCCAAGCCAGGAGTTGATGGAATACTTCGCTCTGCTGCCTACGGGGAGAGCGGATCGGTGGCGGCTGGAAGTCCTTGAGGAGCACCACGACGGGACCTATCACCGCTTCGACCGCCGGTTGGTGCTGACGTGCCTTGCGGGCGAACTTGGGGCCGGCCAGGAGATCACGCTCCAGTACGGCAGCGCCGCCCGTCCGATACGGACCTCGCGCCTGGCCGAGACCGTCCCGATCCCGGTCCGGTTCGACCTCGGCGACGGCCAATGGCGCGAGCTCCACGATCCCCCTCGGTTGACGACGTTCGCCGGCGCCTTCCATACCATTCTCGTCACGGCGGACTCGGTGGGGACCGTGGGCCAACCGGTCGACGTCCATGTCACGGCGCGGGACCGGCTCGGCAATTCAGCCGAGTTGCCGAGTGGTCTTGAACTCCGTTCCTCCGACCCCGGAATGCAGCCCTTGAGCCTCAACACGGAGGGCGCCGTCTGGAAGGGACAGGCTCGCTTCACGACTCCCGGGTTCCAGGCGCTGGAGGTGGGCAACGGCGCCGTCGGGCTCCATCGGTCCAATCCGATTCGGGTGACCGAAGAAGACGCGCCCCTGAAACTCTACTGGGGCGATCTGCATTCCCACTCCACAATGAGCAAGGACGCCCTGGGAGTCGACCCGTTCACCTTCGCCCGGGATCAGGCGAACCTGGACTTCTTCGCCTCTTCGGAGCACTCCTCGGGAGACCGGCGGGACGAGGGAATCACCGACTCGGAATGGCGGGCGATCCAGGCGAGCGTCCGGTCCTTCTACGATCCGGGACGTTTCGTGACGCTGCTGGGCTACGAGTGTTCCCTGCCCGCTCCGTTCGGTCATCACAACGTCTATTTCGCGGATGACGAGGCTCCCCTCTATCGGAAGCTGGAGGTGAATACACTGGAGGAGTTGTGGCGCCGGCTTTCCTCGCACCGCGCGTTCACGGTTCCTCATCATACCGGCGTCCACTGGGCCGCCGCGGTCTGGGACCGGGACCACTCCCTGCGTCCCCTCTTCGAGATCTTCTCGGTTCATGGACAGAGCGAACTCTTCGAACCGGAACATCCGCTGAGCTACGATCAACTGGTCGGCATGGCGCCGTACGGGACCTATCCCATCGGCAGCGAGCTGGTTCCCGAAGAGCATCGGGGCATGGTCCCCATCTCCAACAGCGCCCAAGGCCCTCACTATGCCCGGGACGCCTGGGCCGCCGGTTTGAAACTGGGGACGATCGCGGCTTCCGACGATCACACCGCTCGTCCGGGTCAGCCCTATTGGGGACTCGCGGCCGTCTGGGCGGAGCGGCTGGACCGCGAAACCATCTTCCAGGCGCTCGCGAAGCGGCAGACCTACGCCACGACCGGCCAGCGGATCTACCTGGACTTTCGAATCAACGGCGGGATGCCCGGAACGATGGTCACGACCGGCGGACCGCCCCGGATTGACCTCGAGGTCCACGGCACGGATGACATCGCCTGGGTCGAGCTGGCCGCCTTCGACCGCCGCCGGGAAGCGTATTCCCTGGTGAAGAGATGGACACCCCGCGGCTCCCGCCTGCGGGAATCCTTGACCGACGAGGGATATTCGGACCGGGCGTTCTATTACGTCCGGGTGCGGCAGCGCGGGCTGGTGGAGCACCGGGCCGTCATGGCCTGGTCCAGTCCCATCTGGATCGAGAGTGGCCCCTGAGCCGGCGAAGAAAACCGAATGGAATTGTTATGGAAGGACTTGCGGACCCGGAGGAGACCTCAACATGAAAGAGCCAACGATTGTGTTTTCGATGATCGCGCTCTGTGTCGTCAGTTCGGCATTTTCGCAGGGCGCCAAGACCGGAAAGACCTGGGACGTGGCCGTATTGAAAAACGTCATGATCCCCATGCGGGACGGCGTGAAGCTGGCCACCGACATCTACCTGCCGGCCGAAAACGGGCAACCCGCCGACGAGAAGTTCCCGGTGGTCATGCAGAGGACTCCCTACGACAAGGAAGGAAATTTCTTCAAGGAGGCGGCCGAGTTCTATGCCCGCAACGGCTATGTCTCGGTGATCCAGGACTGCCGCGGCCGTTTCCAGTCCGAGGGGGTGTTCTTTCCCTTCGTCGACGACCCCGAGGACGGCTACGACACGGTGGAATGGATGGCGAAGCATCCGTCCAGCAACGGCAAGGTCGGCACCTACGGAGTCTCCTACATGGCCTGGGTCCAATTCCATCTGGCCGCTCTGAATCCACCCAGCCTGGTGACCATGATCCCCATGGAGGGTCCCATCAACGCCTACCACTACAGCATGCGCTCAGGCGGCGCCCTGCACCTGGGGCTCCTGCAGTGGATCGTGGCGGTGGCCGCCAGCAGCCAGGAAGCGAAGGACAAGCCCTTCATCGCCGAACCCATCATGACCATGAGGACCGGGCAGAACTTCCTGGACTGGGCCTCCCGCATCCCCTGGCGGCGGGGACAGACTCCCCTCGGCCTGACACCGCAGTATGAGGACGCGGCGTTCAAGCTCTATTTCGACAACAACGAATACACCGACTTCTGGCGCCAGCCGGGCCTGGGAATGGACGAGTACTTCGAGGACTACCCCAAGATGCCCATCCTGTGGGTGGTCGGCTGGTACGACTGGTACCCGAGAACCATCAGCGACGGCTACCAGAAGATGGTCCAACTGGGACGCGAGAACCAGTACCTGCTGATCGGACCCTGGACCCACAACAACTTCGACACCTCCCAGGGAGACCTCAATTTCGGCAACCGGGGGGACGGCATCGACACCTACGACAAGTTCCGACAGTTGGAGCTGAAATGGTTCGACCGCTGGATGAAGGACGACGAGAGCGTCGACCTGGGGAAGCCGATCCAGGTGTTCGTCATGGGCGGCGGAGATGGCCGAAAGGCTCCGGACGGCCGGCTGAATCACGGCGGCGAATGGCACTACACGGACCAGTGGCCTCCGGGGGGAGTCCGGCCCACGAAGTTCTTTCTGCACGCGAACGGCAGCCTGTCGGATGAGAAGCCGGCTGCCTCAGGCTCATCCACCACCTACACTTACGATCCCAACGATACGGTCTCCAGCAACGGCCGCTGCATCATCTCCTACGGTCCGGCGCTCAAGCTGGGCTTTCGGGGCATGGGCCCCCGCGACCAGATCGAGCTGGAGAGCCTGCCGGGACACGGCATTCCGGGTTTGCCCATCTCCTCGCGCCCGGACGTTCTCGTCTACCAGACCGCGCCCCTGGCCGGGGACGTTCGGATCGCGGGCAACGTCAAGGCGGTGCTCTGGGTCTCCTCCGATGCCCCCGACACCGACTTCTACGTCAAGCTGGTCGACCTCTATCCGCCCAGTGCGGACTACCCGGCCGGATATGGCGTGCCCGTGTCGGAGGGGATCTTGCGCGCGCGGTACCGGGAGAGTTTCGAAAAATCGGTCCTCATGGAGGAGGGGAAGAACTACCGGCTCGAATTTCCGCTGCAGCCGGCGGCCAACGTCTTCAAGGCGAACCACCGGATTCAGATCCACGTCGCCAGCAGCAACTTTCCCAACTTCGACATCAATCGGAATACCGGCGATCCGCACGACCGGGGATGGCGCATTGCCAACAATACGGTCTATCACCAGTCGGAAAACGCGTCCTTCATCGAATTGCCGCTCTACCCGGTGAAGTGAGGAGGGGGGACTGTTAGTCCCCCACTGGGGAGGGTGACTTTCTTGTCGCCCACTCCGAGCTTTCCCGCTTGGTCTCGGGGTTTTGTTATTCCGGAGATCGGCGACAGGAAAGTCGCCGCTTCACTTAATCTTTGCCCAGGATCAGTCTTCGGCGGTCCTTGTCGCTGACGCCAGTCCGAACCTTGCCGGCGATGAGCCAGAAGAACAGGCCCAGCAGCAAGCCGCCGATGAAGAGGCTCCACTCCAGGGGAAAACCGTCGGAGTTTGCGAACGGCTCGTAGACCGCAACAGCCAAGAAGAACAGGGTGCCGGCGACCCCCAGGCCGGCGGTGCAGACGCCGCCCGGCACGCGGAAGGGACGAGGGGCATTCGGCCGTTTCACCCGCAGGATCAGGACCCCGAGGCAGACAAAAAAGAAGACCGTGGCCAGGCACATGACAGCCATGCCGACGATGGGAGCGAGGCCACCGCGGCCCAGGAAACTGCCCAACGCGCCGATCAGGCCGACCAGGAGGACCGCTCGTCCGGGAGATCCGAAAAGGGGGTGGACCGCGGCGAATCCGGCCGGGATCATGCGGGCCCGGCCCAATGCGAAGACCAGGCGCGACGCCGCAATGAAGATGGGATTGAGCGTCGTGATGAGGCCCAGCAGCCCCGTGAACACGATGATTCTTCCGAACAGCGGCGAATCGAAACTGGATTCGTAGGTGGCGGCGGTGGTCAGACCCTCCAATCGGACCGCCTCCTGCCACGGTGCGGCCATGGACACCGAGAGAATCAGCAGGCAGTAGAAGGTCCCGCCCGCGGCGATGGAGGCCGCCATCATCAGTGCGGCCCTCCGCATGGGGGTTCCCGGCGATTTCTCCTCCATGACCTGGGGAATGGTGTCGAAACCCGCCATGAAGAACGGAGCCGTCATCAAGGCCGCCAATATTCCGGGCCAGACCGAACCCACCTGGTCGCGGTGGAATAACGGTTCCAGGTTTCCCGTTTCCCCGAAGGCGATCCCGGCAACGATGAAGACGGCACATGCCGCAATAAATACGGCCGTGAGCAATTCCTGAAAGCGGGCCGCCAGCTTCATTCCGCGATAGATCACCCACGTCATCAGAACCATTCCGACAAGGGCGATGAGAAGGCTTCCCAGGCGCACCGGATGGCCGCCCACGGAATACAGCTCCGGCCCCGAGATGCCTGGGAAGAGGGCGTCCGCGATCAAGGCCAGCAAGATCGCTTCCCAACTGGTCACCGCAATATACTCGAAGGCCAGCAGCCATCCGCACAGGAAGGAGAAGCGGAGACCGTAGACTTCGTAGGTGTACGCAACCTCTCCGCCGGAGACGGGGAACATTCCCGCCATTTCCGCATAGCAGAGAGCGATCACGAGCATGATCACCCCGCCCCCCGTGAAACCGGCGATGGCCCCGAGAGGGCCGGAGGTGGAGAGCCAGACGCCGGGGTAGACGAGCCACCCCACTCCGACCACCGTGCCGTAGGCCAGCATGAAAAACTGGCGGGCACTGACCGCTCTCTTCAATTGGAAGCGTGGAATCGGTTTGGTCATGTGCTTGGAGCGAGGGTTGTCAACCGCCGATTCCTGATTGGAGCGGCGGTTTCGAACCGCCGATTCTTGCGGTGACATTACTGTCCCCTCTCCTCTCCACCTATCGAAACAGCGAGTGGATGGCCTTCAGGACTTCGTCCACCAGCACGTCTCCCCCTTCGGGCCCGACCAGGAACCGGTCTGCGCTGTATCCGCCACCGGCGACGGCTTCCGTCGTCGGGAGATAACCGGCCAACTGACTGGCCAATTGCACCGTGAAGGTCAACACGGCCGGGCTTCGCGCCTGGATGCGGATGGAATATTCCAGGTAGAGCTCAAAAGGGACGCTCACCAATGCGACGTCGCCCAGCCGGATCACGTGGACGCGGAACTTTCCGCCGCCGTCAATGGGATAGGGCGGCTCCCTCGACGGACTGGCTCTGGGAAGGTCGAGATGCAGGACCTTGTGCCGGAGGGGCAATCTCTTCTTGAGTCCGGCCTCGGCGTAAGGCAGAACGGCGTCCAGAGCGTCGGCGATGCGGAGGGCGATCTCCTGGCGGCTGGAAACGCCCTTGCGCTCCAGCATGATCTGCTCGGCGCGTTTGCGAAACATCAGGTGAGGCGAGATGTCGCCTGAAGCGGCGCATTGAGGAAAGATGAACCAGCCGGGTTGATGACGTTTTCGGACTTCCTGCCGGACCTCGTGCCAGAAATCGGCGGAGACCTCCGAAAGGCCTTCCGTCTCCTGCGAGGGGGCGGCCAGATTGATCACGACGCCGGTAAGCTCCTCCCGGTCATTCCAGAAGAAGAGCATCGGCACCCCGGGGTCCTCGAACCCTTCGATCCCGATGAAGTCACCCCGGCTGGTGTCCCCGTACATCACCGACTCGCCGCTGCGGTAGACGGCGCGCCGGTTGTGTCCGACCACGGCTTGTCCCAGTCCCCAGCTCATGCCGGCCGGCTTGCGGCTCTGCCAGGCGTTGACCAGACCTTCGGACAACCGGTCCACCAACCACTGTCCGTACTCGGTCGAGCTCATGGCCACCGCCGGCGGCTCGTCGCCCCACCAGACGCTGAAGGTGCCGTCGACCTGACCCGGAGCGGTGTGGGTGTGCGTGGCGTGAAGAAACACCTTCTCCGGGTCGAGATCCTTCAGCTCCCGTGCGGCCGAACGCCGCAGTCCCTCTTCGGTGACCTGCCGGATGTAGCCGAGATCGCAGGAGATCATGACGGCCTGTTCCAGGGAACGGCCGTCCTGCTTGGTCTCAAGCGCCAGGACCGTCGCCGTCAGCGGATCCCGGGCCCGGCCGGCGATGCGTGGGTGCATTTGACCCACCAGCGCCACTTCCCGGGGCGGCGTGATCTCCACCGCGGCCCAGCCCACATGGAGCGTCCCCTCGGAGGCCAAGCCGGGAGCCGAGAACGCTGACAGAGTGACGGCAACAATGAGTTGGCATGGCGCGGACGCCGGGAATCGTTTCATTATGATTCTCCGCGAGTTAGTCATAAGATACACAGTGAACCGGCGGCCTTCGAGAGTCCCATGGAAGATAAATGGAAGAAATCAAGGGAGTTCCTGGTTCGGGCCGAAGGATCCCTGGCCGGCGGCGTGAGCAGTCCTTTCCGGCGCAAATCTCCGGTGCCGCTTTTCTTTCGGGATGGCTCGGGTTGCCGCCTGGAAGACGTGGACGGGAACCGCTACATCGATTACGGACTGGGCTGGGGTCCTCTGATCCTGGGCCATCGCCACCCGGCCCTTCTGGAGACACTTCGGGCCCAAGTGGAGAGTCCCTTTCACTACGGCGCTCAGCACGAGCTGGAGTCCCGACTTTCCGAGCGAGTGCAACGGCTGGTTCCGTGCGCCGAACGGGTCGCGTTCACTTCCAGTGGAAGCGAAGCGGTGCAACTGGCCCTGCGCCTCTCACGAGCCTTCACCGGGCGGAAGCTCGTGGTCAAGTTCGAAGGCCACTACCACGGCTGGATGGATTCGATCCTGGCCAGCTACCATCCCGCGCTGGAGGAAATCGGAACCGTCGAGCATCCCCGGACCGCACCCGGCACCCGGGGTCAGCTCCCGGCCGCGCTGGACGATCTGCTGGTCTGCGCCTGGAATCGAACGGATCTGGTTGAAGGCCTCTTCCGGCGGCACGGCGGCGAGATCGCCGCGGTGATCATGGAGCCGGTCTTGTGCAACAGCGGTTGCCTGCTGCCGCGGGAGGGTTACTTGCGCAGCATCCAGGAGATCTGCGCGCAACACGGCGCCCTCTTGATCTTCGACGAGGTCATCACCGGCTTCCGGATCGCCCTGGGCGGCGCTCAGGAGCACTTCGGACTCACCCCGGATCTGTGCACCCTTGGAAAAGCCATCGGGGGCGGCCTGCCCTTCAGCGCGGTGGCCGGCCGGCGCGCCATCATGGAGCAATTGATGGACGGCGTCGCCTTCGGCGGGACCTACAACGGCAACCCCCTGTCCGTAGCGGCCGCCGACGCCACCCTGGCTGCACTCGAGAAAGACGGCGGCGCGCCTCTGGCTCATGCCCTGGCCATGGGAGAGAGGCTGATGGGTGGCTTGCGGACCCTTGCGGCGGACCGGCCGTTCCCGGTGAAGATCACCGGTCTGGGAACGGCGTTCAGCGTGCACTTCACGGAAAAGGACGACTTGGTCGACTATCGGGATACTTTGGAAGACGACACGGACCGTCTGAGCCGGTTCGTCATGGAGGCCTTGAGAGAAGGCATTTACCTCCTGCCCGACGGCAGATGGTACGTCTCGGCCGTCCACGGCGAGGAGGACATTGCCGAGACGCTGGACAAGATGTCACTGGTATTCCAACGGCTATGCTGAATTCCGCCCCGCTCCCGGGTCTTTCGGCACTGACTCTGAGGACCCTTCTTTCGCTCCCGATTCTGCTGGGGTTGGGGGAAGGAATCCGGGCGGGCGGACAGGAATCCGCCTGCCGGGGGAATTACGACGAAGCCCTGTCACTGATTCTCCAGACTCGAACGGTGGAGGCCAGGGACAAGCTCCGGGGGTGCGTGGCCACCGGCCCGGCCAACGCCGACCTGCACTATCAGCTCGCACGCACCCACATCGTCGACTTCAACCAGTCGCGCACCGCCGCCGCGGGACGGGAATCCCTGGGGCAGGCCGTTCGAGAGTTGGACCGGGCGCTCGCCATCGATCCCGAACATCTCAATGCACTGCGGCTGAAATACCCGATCCACCGGGGCAAGGGGAGCATCTACTACGACCCCGGGAGGGCCTACGAACTGGCCCGGAAGGTCATGGCTCTTCAGCCCTCGTCCCACCCCTTTCTGCTGAACGTCGCCGAGTGGCTGGGACTCAGCGGGGTCCGGTTCTACGTCGAGAGCGAAGACCGGGTGCCGCACGATTCCATGATCGGACTCGACCGCGCCGCTTCCCTCCTGGAGCGGATGCTCGGTGAAACGGCGCCCTTCACGCCGGACGAGGAATCGGCGCTCCTCCTGCTGGGCAAGGTCCAGGCCAAGAGCGGCCGGCACCTCCAGGCCATCGCGACCTATCAGTCCGCGCTCCTTCGCCGCCTGACGCCCGCCCAGCGGATCGAAGCCTTCCGCGGAGTCGGCACCAGCCATATTCACCTGGGGAACTACCCGGCGGCCGGGAAGTCCATTCTCAATGCGTTGCAGATACGAGTCGATCCATTCAGCCAGTGGCTGTTCAAGGTGGTCCTGGACCGGTTGGGAAGTCTTCCGGTCGATTTCCCTCCCGAACTGCTTTTTCCGCTTCGTTCGGAACCGGCCGGCCGGCTGAATCCGCCGCTCCTGGAGTTCACCGACGTGGCCGCCAGTCTCGGCGTCAACCGGCGGGACGGCCACGGGACCTGCGCCTGGGGCGACTATGACGGCGACGGCGACCTGGACCTGCTCCTGGGCGGGAGGGACACTTTCGTCGCGCTCTACCGCAATGACGGGCGCCGGTTCGTCGAGGTCACGGACCGGGCGGGCCTGTCGGGGGTCCCGTCGGGCTACAGTCTCAACTTCGTCGACTACGACAACGACGGAGCCATCGACATCTACCTCTGCCTCAACGGCTGGAGCGGTCCCATGGCCAGCCGGCTCTTCCGAAACCGGGGGGACGGGACCTTCGAAGACGTTTCGCGACAGGCGGGCGTGGCCGATCCGGGCTCCGGGTTCGTCTCCCTCTGGGGAGATCTCGACAATGACGGCGACCTGGACCTGGTGGTGGGCAACGGGGTGCTGAGGGACGGATCGACCACTCAGATCTACCGGAACAACGGCGACGGGACCTTCGCCAACTCGACTCGGCAAGCCGGCTTGGCGGAGCCTCCCGAATTCGGAACCATCGGGATCGCCCTGGGAGACTACGACCGGGACGGCGACCTGGATCTGTTCATCAACGGCTGGGACCCCGCTCCCAACCGCCTCTACCGCAACGACGGCAACCTCACATTCACCGAGGTGGCCCGGCAGGCGGGGGCCGTGCAGCCCGCCCATGCCGGCTACGTCTGTTTCTTCTTCGACTACGACAACGACGGCTATCCCGACATCCTGGCCACCAGCCTGGGGACCTGGCCGGCGGTGCTGGCCGGCTTGCAGCGAGCCTACTCCGTCCCCAACCTGGAGGCGGTCGATCGCAACGCACCCCGGCTGTTCCGAAACAACCGGGACGGCACCTTCACCGATGCGACCTGGGAGGCCAGGCTCTACTATCCGGTGGGCAGCATGGGCGCCGGCGTGGCCGACGTGGACAACGACGGTTACATGGACATCTTCTTCGGCACGGGGGACCCGCAGCTCTCCCGCCTGGAGCCCAACCGTTTCTTCCGCAACAACGGCGACGGGACCTTCTCGGACCTGACCATGGCCTCGGGGCTGGGCCACATCGGAAAGGGGCACGGAGTAACCTTCATCGACTACGACGGCGACGGCGACCTGGACATCTACGCCCAGATCGGAGCGGCCGATCCCGGGGACATGTGGGAAAACGCCTTCTACAGGAACGAGAAGGGGAACCGGAACCACTGGCTCCAGGTCGATCTCGCCGGAACCCGAAGCAACCGCCACGGCGTGGGGGCCGTGCTGGTGGCCCGGGCCGGCGGCTTGACCGTGCACCGCGAAGTGAAGGGCAGCGAGGGATTCGGGTCCACCAACCCCTATCGGGTGAGCTTCGGGTTGGGACGCAGGACCCGCGTGGATTCGCTCGAAGTCAATTGGCCGGGCGGGGAGAAACAGACCCTCCATGACCTGCCCGCCGACCGGGTGATCGCCGTGACGGAAGGCGAATAGAATCCCTGGGAGGGGGGACTGTCAGTCCCCCACTCCCCGGAACCGGGGGTTGGAAAACCCCCGCTCCTACCGTTCGAGACAAGAGCCGCGGTTGGTGTAAAATTGCCCGCAGGTCCCTCTCTTGAAGAGAAACAGAACCATCATCGTCTTCCTTTCGATCGCCGGGCTGGCGTTGGCGAGCCGGGCTCGTTCGGAGGTCGGTCCATCAGACCCGGAGTCGCGGGCCACCGAACTGATCGCGGCCGAATGTCTCGGCTGTCACAACTCCGAATTGGCGACTTCCGGACTGGACCTGACGCAGCTCGAAACCGCCCTTCGCGGTGGAGACCACGGGCCGGCTCTGGTCCCCGGCCATCCCGAGTCAAGCCTGCTGTGGTCCAGGGTCTCCTCCGGGGAGATGCCTCCGGGGAGTCCCCTGTCTGCGGCGGATCGCGAGGTTTTCAGGGATTGGATTGCAGCCGGCGCGGCGTGGGACCGTCCGATCGGGTCAAAATCGCCAATCAAGCGCAGCGACTCCAACTGGTGGTCCTTCCAGCCCTTGCGCAAACCTCAGCCGCCATCGCCGGATACCACGCCGGAGCACTGGCAGTCCTCGCCCATCGACCGGTTCGTTTACGCCCGGATGCGGGAAGCGGGTTTGGACCCCAGTCCACCGGCCGGCCGCCGTACGCTCATTCGCCGAGCCGGCTACGACCTCATCGGACTACCGCCCAGTTTCGAGGAGATCTCGGCCTTCCTGGACGACTCCTCGCCTGCGGCGTACGAAAAGCTGATCGACCGGCTTCTGGCGTCCCCCCGCTACGGGGAACGCTGGGGGCGGCATTGGCTCGACGTGGTGCGTTTCGCCGAGAGCGAGGGGTTCGAACGGGACACGCTCCGGGAAAACGCCTGGCCCTATCGCGACTACGTCATCGGGAGCTTCAACCAGGACAAACCCTACCTGGATTTCGCGCGGGAACAGATCGCCGGCGACGTGTTGGCGCCGGTCACCCGTGACGGTGTCGTCGCCACCGGGTTTCTGGTGTCCGGACCCTCCGACACCGTGGGACTCATGTCCAGCGTACCCGTGCAGCGCGAGATGGTCCGGCAGGAACAGATGGAGGAGATGATCGGGACGGTCTCGCAGACCTTCCTGGGCCTGACCGTGAACTGCGCGCGCTGCCACGACCACAAGTACGACCCCATCCCGCAGCGCGAGTATTACCGGATGAAGGCCGCCTTCGACGGCGTCTGGCAGGGAGACCGGGACCTGCTGACGCCCGGAGAGCAGCAGGCGCGAGGGGAACAGGTGCAATCGCTCGAGGGTCGGATCGCGGAGCTTGAGGACCGTCTGGCCTCCATCGAGCTTCCCGCTCGTCGGCGTGTGCTGTCACGGAGGTCAGGCGGTCCGGCGAACGTCACCGCGCCCTCTCCCATCGCCCGGTGGACCTTCGATCTCAACAGCCGCGACTCGGCGGGGTCCCTGCACATCGAGATGTCGGAGAAAGTGGTCCTGGCCGAAGGGCGCCTGCGGGTGGCCGCCGGCACAGACGCCAAGGTGTCGGCGGCCGTCAAGACGGTCCCGCTCCCCCGGGAATTGCGGGAAAAGACGATCGAAGCCTGGTTCTGGTTGAACCGGCTTCCGGAAGAGTTGATCACCGCCGTTCAAATCCACAACACGGAAGCTTTGCTCGGCGCCGTCAAGGACGGCATCATGTTCTCCGGCGGGGACTCCAAGGAGTGGGTGAATTCCAGCAGCAGCTCCTTCCGCACCGCGGATGGGAACGGGACAGCGGAAACCGGCGAGGCCGCCCGGTTGATCCATATCGCGATCTGCTACGCGGCCGACCACAGCATTCGCCTTTACCGAGATGGCAAACCGTACGGCGAGGCCTACACTCCCGACATCAGGATCCCGGAAGGCCGGCTGCAGACTTACCTGGCCGGGGAAGCGAGAGTGGCGTTCAACGTCTCCAAGGACCTTGAACTGGAGGAAGCGCGCCTTTACGACGTCGCCCTGACCGAGGATCAGGTGGAGGCCTCCTACCGGGGCGGGGCTCCCAATGTCCGGCAAGAAGAATTGGACCCGGTCATGACTTCCGCCGAGAGATCGAGGGCGCTCGAACTGCGGGCCGAACTGAAGAATTTGCGGGCGCGGCGGGAGGCGATTCCGGACCCGCAGAGGATCTATGCCGCCGACGTCCGGCAGCCCGGCTCGACCTGGCTGCTGGAACGCGGCGACCCGAACACGAAATTGGAGAAGGTGTCGGCCGGGGGCTTGTCCTGCATCCCGGCTGGTTCGCCCGAGTTCGGACTGGAGGTAGACGCTCCCGAAGCGGATCGCCGAATTCGGTTGGCGGAGTGGCTGGCGAATCCCCGAAATCCCATCTTCGCCAGAACCATGGTGAACCGCGTTTGGCACTACCTCTTCGGAAGGGGCCTGGTGGAGAATCCCAATGATCTCGGTTTCAATGGCGGTCAACCGACCCACCCCGAGTTGCTCGACTGGCTGGCCGGCGAGTTCATACGAGGCGGATGGAGCGTCAAGAACCTGCACCGCCTCATCATGACGTCGCAAACCTATCGTCAAGCCTCGGCCTGGAGAGCGGCCGCCGCGGAAATCGACGCCGGCAACCGGCTGCTCTGGCGTTACGCTCCGCGACGCCTCGAAGGAGAGGCCATCCGCGACGCGATGCTTCTGGCCAGCGGACAGGTGAACTGGGAAATGGGGGGTCCCAGCTTCCGTCCTTTTAGATCGGAAGAGAAACCGGGCGCCTTCGAGATGTATACGCAGGTCGATGCCGATGAACCGGCGCTCAACCGCCGCTCCGTGTATCGCATGAGCGTCGTCTCGGCGCCGAGTCCGTTGCTCGACTCGTTCGATTGTCCCAATCCGAACGTGAAGACCCCCAAGCGCGTGGTCACGACGACCGCCCTGCAGGCGCTGAGCCTCATGAACAATGCCTTCGTCCTGCGGCAAGCCCGGGCGTTCGCCGGCCGGGTTGAACGGGAATCGGAGTCCGGCCGGGAACACCAGGTCCGCCGCGCCTTCCGGATTGCGCTGGGACGTTCCCCGGGACGGGAGGAGTCGAGGTGGAGCGAAGATCTGGTTGGAGAACACGGGCTGTCCAGCCTCTGCTGGGGCCTCTTCAACACCAGCGAGTTTCTGTACGTGAATTGACGGATTGCCGTATGGCCGGACTCTCAGCAATACAACGCCGATTCAGCCCGCTGTCCCGCCGCCGGTGGCTCTTCGATGCCGGAGCGGGATTCGGCTGGATGGCGCTCTCGTGGTTGACCCATCGGGAAGCGTTGGCCGCGGGTGCGGCGCGCGGGAACGCCCCAGCCTCCGCGTCGAGCCAACTGCCGCACTTTACTCCCAGAGCCAAGCGCGTCGTCCAGGTGTTCGCACTCGGCGGCATGAGCCACCTCGACACGTTGGACTACAAACCCGAACTCACCAGGCGCAACGGCACCCCGTTCAATATGACCACGTTCTTCGGAGAGGCCGGCCACCTTTTCGGGAGTCCGTTCGAGTTCCGCCGGCGCGGCGAGAGTGGACTCTGGGTGAGCAGCCTGCTGCCGCATCTGGCCGGCTGCGCCGACAATCTCACGCTCATTCAATCCATGGTCTCCAAAAGCGCCAACCACATGCCGGCGGTGGCCCAGATGAACACCGGTTTTCCGCTGAGCGGCTTTCCCAGCATGGGGGCCTGGATCAGCTACGGGCTGGGGACCGAGAACGAAGACCTGCCGGCGTTCGTCGTCCTGCCCGACCCCGCCGACCACCCCTGGGGAGGCGTTCTGCAGTGGGGCGCTTCTTTCTTGCCCGCTTCCCACCAGGGAACGCCGTTTCGCACGTCCGGCGATGCGCTGCATGACCTGACCACTCCCGAATCTGTCCCGCCCGCCCAGCGGCGCGCCGGCCTGAAGTGGCTGACACGCATGAATCGCGTCTACCAGCAAGCGCATCCGGGCGACAGCTCACTGGAGGCGCGTCTCAAATCGTACGAGCTGGCGGCGCGGATGCAGTTGAGCGTCCCTGAAATTGCCGATATCGAGCGGGAAAGCGAGAGCACCCGCCGACTCTACGGCCTGGACGCGAAAGAAACCGAAGCGTTCGGCCGCCGCTGTCTGCTGGCGCGCCGCCTGCTGGAGCGCGGAGTTCGATTCGTCCAGGTTTACAACGGCGGCCCGGGAAATAGCTGGGATGCCCATGGCAGACTGGAGAAAAACCACACCAAGATGGCTCTGGAGTACGATCGTCCCGTCGCCGGCCTGCTCCGGGACCTGGATTCGCGCGGCATGCTGGAGGACACGCTCGTCTTGGGGGTCACCGAGTTCGGCCGGACGCCCGTGGCTCAGGGAGGCGCCCTGGGACGGGACCATCACCCCGAGTGCTTCACCTGCTGGCTGGCCGGGGCCGGCCTCAAGCCGGGGTTCATCTATGGAGCTTCAGACGAGCTGGGCTACAAGCCGGCAGAGAGCCCGGTCACCATCTACGACTACCACGCCACGGTCCTTCACCTGCTGGGGATCGACCATAGACGCCTCACCTACTACCACAACGGCATCGAACGCCGCCTGACCGACGTCCACGGACACGCCGTCACCGAAATAATGGCGTAGGGAGCGGCGACTTTCTTGTCGTCGATTGGGGCGGCGGTTTTCCTACCGCCGACAGGGGGGGAGGGGGGACGGCAGTCCCCCCTCTACGCTTGCCGACCGCAATAGAGGAGACGGGGCGGTAGCAAAAAAGCCCCTCCTAAAAATCGTAGCGCAGGCCGAACTGAACCTGCCGGGCATCACCGGCGCTGCGGATGGTTCCGAACGCCGCCGAGCCGAAGCTGGTATTGGGATTCCCGAAATTCACATGGTTGAAGGCGTTGAAGAACTCGACGCGGAACTGCACCCGCTGTTCTTCAGCCACGTAGAAGTCCTTGTAAAGTGAAATGTCCCAAAGCTGCAGTCCCGGCCCCACGATCGTCCCCGTTCCGGCATTGCCGAAAGTGAACGGGGCGGTCCGTGCGAAGTACCTGTCGCCGGTGTGGAAGAACTGGTTGATCATCTGATCCCGGGACGAGTGACCCAGGTCGTTGGGATTGCGCAGCAGGTTGGGTCGCGTTCCCCCGGCATTGGAGGCATTGAAGATGTCTCTGGGGGTCAGAAACGCTCCGGTTTGGAAGGTGCCGATTCCACCCAGTTTCCAGCCGCCGAAGATCAGGTCGGCTGTTCGTCCGATGTCGCCGCCCAGTGGCCTCCCCCTTCCGAAGGGCAACTGGTAGACCCAACTGATGGACGCGAGGTGACGCGTGTCGTACCTGGTGGGACCGGTGTCCGCCTTCCAGTTCCGGTTCCAGTCGCGAATCGGCTGGCCTTCCCAGAGCTGGGGTCCCGCGATGGAGGTCCCCAGGACCTTGCCCCAACTGTAGGCGCCCAGGAGCATGAGTCCATCCGGTCCCATCTCTTTGCGCAACTTGACCTGAAGCGCGTTGTAGTTGCTGGTGCCCCAGTTGACCGGCCCACTGATCCCGGACAGGTCGCAGATGCCGGCGTTGCGGCAGAGAGCCCTCCGCTCGGCCGTGGGCTCGGGACCCGGATAGGGATTGTTGAGGCCGAAATTGAATACGTTCTTGCGGCCTGCATTCCCGACGTAGGCGACTTCGACTCCCATGGAGGGAAGCAGCTCGCGGTCGAGGCTGAGGGAGTACTGTTGCAGGTAGGGGGTTCGGTTGTCTCGGATCAGGCCCCGGCCTCCCGTGGCGGGAACGACAGTCGTACCGAAGGGACTGCCGAAACTGATGGCGGGAACGTCCCGGTCGCTGGAGATGCTGGTCGGCGGCACCCAGGGCCGGCCCAGTCCCATGGTGATGGGAATGTCCAGAACCTGCCAACTGTAGAAGACGCCGTATCCACCCCGGAGCACCGTCTTGTTGTCGCCGAACAGGCGCCAGGCAAAACCGACCCGCGGGCCCCAATCGTTCATTTCAGCCCCGCCGACTTTCTGCAGGCTGCGATCGTAGTTAAATTCGTCATTGGTGACCGCATTGGGGGGCGTGCCGGGCAGGGTCGGAATCGACTCCGCGAACACCCATTGGCCGGACGCGATGTCGATGCCGGTGATCCGGTTCTCCGCGTCATAGGGGCGCTGCCAGATCTCGTAGCGCACTCCCAGATTCAGAGTGAGGTCCGGATGCACGTGCCAGTCATCCTGGAGGAAGAACATCCACCAGGTCTGCTTGGTGTTGAGCTGCAGCAGTGCGCCGTTGATGCCGGAACTGGTGACCGCTCCCAGCAGGTAGTCGGCCCAGGCATTGAACTGATCGCCGGGGGCTCCGACGCTGGCGACGCTGAAGCGGGGCGAGAAGCTGATGATGCCCCGGCTGTTGGCCTCGAACGCCATGTCCATGGCGTTGCGAATGACTTCGATCCCCACCTTCCAGGAGTGGTTGCCCTGAACCTTGTTCAAGGTGTTCGAGTAGACGTAGTTGTTGTAGGGATTGTCCAACGGCGCGAAGGTGTCGTCGGCAATGGTCCTCCAGCCGCTGATGTTGATGGTCGGTATTCCCGCCTTTTGCCGGTCGGGGGCCACTCCCGTGATGCCCGCCCCCTCGAAGAATTCGGGTCCGGTGACGGCGCCCCGGCTGCCTCCCTGCACGTAGAGGTCCGGCAGCGTGGTCTCGTTGTCCCGAATCTGGTGGTACTGACTGAATCCGAAGTTGAAGGAGTTGATGGTGGTGGGGCTGAACGTGTGCGTCCATCCCAATTTGTGATTTTCGCCGTTCAGGTCCTGATTCTGCCGGAACCCGACGAGAGGTGTCGTGCTGCCCCGCGGCTGCGGCTCCAGGAATTTGCGGTCCTGGTAGGTGAAGCGGAAGGTGATGGAGTCACTGTCGGAAAAGTCGCGATCGTAACGAATCGAGTACTGGTCCTTGTCTCGAATCCGGTCCGGGCTGGCAATGTAGTTCCCGGAGAATCCCGCAGTCGTCGGATTGGGGAAGAACTGGTTGATGAACTTCGCCTGCTGTGTGATCCGGTCATTGGGAATGATGTTGTTGGGGAACGGTTGCCGGGTGCCGGTCGCGGGATCCAGGGTGGCCGGGTCGTAGATGCAACCCTTGTTGTTGCTGTGGTCCATGCAGTTTGTGCCCGGCGCCAGCAGGCTCGAGAAGTCACCGTTCCTGATATCCGCCGGGGGCACGCTGATGGGAACGGTCAAGCCCCGAGCGGCCCGCTGTCCTTCGTAGTTGAAGAAGAAGAAATCGTCCTCCGAGCCCGGAATATGTCCGCCGAACGAGCCTCCGAATTGGCTCCGCCGGAACTCGGGAATCCTCCTGGCGAAGAAGTTCCGGGCCTCGTGGTTGTCGTTTCGGTGGAACATGTAGAGGGCGCCATGGTAGTCGAGCGACCCGCGCTTGGTGACGATGTTGATCTGGGCTCCGCCGCTGCGGCCGAACTCGGCGTCATAGACGTTGGTCTGGATCTTGAACTCCTGGATCAGGTCGATGCTGGGGGAGAAGTTCATGCGGGCGGCGCCGCTCTCCTGATTCATGACCCCGTCGACCATGGTGTTGTTGGAGTGGTCGGACATCCCGTTGGCCGAGATGCTGCCGCCGCTGTATTCCATGTAGCCGACGGTGGTCCTCTGGACGCCCGGCGTCAGTTCCGCCAACTGAAGGAACTGGCGCCCGTTCAACGGCAGCTCCAGCACCTTCTCCCGCTCGATGACTTCGCCCACCGTCGCCTGGTCGGTGGCGATGATGGGAGTGACTCCCTGGACCGTCACCTCGTCGGCGACCTCGCCCACCTCCAGCTCCACGTCGATCCGCGCCCGCTGGTCCACCTGGAGGATGATTCCCTGAACGGTCTTGGGCTTGAAGCCGGGCAGCAGGGCCCGAACCGAGTACTCTCCGGGATCGAGATTCACGATCCGGTAGTTGCCATCCTCGCCGGTGACCATGAGCCGGGTGACGCCGGTCCCGGTGGCGGCGACCTCCACCTCGGCGCCCGGCATGACGGCGCCGGTCTGGTCGGTAATGGTGCCGAGAATGACACCCTTGCTGACCTGTGCCACCGTGACGGTGGTCAACGCAAGCCCGAAGGCAAACGCGACGGCCAATACCCGAAGTGATCTGGTGTTTCGAATCTTCATCGTGCGGCTCCTGCGGCGGCGGGGCGTTGCACCCCTCTGATCGGATGGCGTTCCACGTTAGGGCAGGGTGGAACTTGATGCCCGAATTGTAAGCAATGGAAGTTCCACTGTCCAGCGAGGCTCCGGATCGTTCCGGTAAGCCGTGGATAGCAAAGGATTTAGGAACTCGCCCACGAGTTTCCTGCCGCGCACGGCCAGGAAACTGTCCAATATTTCGGACCGGACCACCGAAGTAGTCCAGCTTGTTGGATTGAGACGCCTCTACCCGGATGTCCGCGTGCGGTCCCTTACACACTCCCGGAAGGATGCGTATGGCGGTTGCGCAGATCACTCCGCAGTGCGGGTGACGGTGAGGAAGCGATCCACGGGCACGTCCACCAGGACTTGCTCCCGACCGTCCGGCCAAAGGACCAGCAGCCGGTCGAGACGTTGGGCAGTTCCCAAGCCGAAGTGCAGGCGCAGGTCGTTTTGCGAAAGGTAGCTCCCGCCGCTTCGAACTTCCCGCGTCACCGTGCGGTCGGGGACGACCGCCGTGACCCGGGCGCCGATGGCCGGTTCGTTGGGGCCCTTCCCCACCAGCCGGACCGACAGCCAGTGGCCCTTTCGAGGCGTGTCGTTTCGCAGAATGGTCGGGGAATCGTCCACGTTGTTGACCACCACGTCGACGTCGCCGTCGTTGTCCAGATCGCCGAACGCGGCTCCGCGGCTGGACCTGGCCAATGCCAGGCCCGGACCCGCGGAGACCAGTTCCCGAAATCGTCCCGACCCCGTATTGAGGAACAACTGGTTCCGCTGCGCGTAGCGCTCGTCCCATTCACGTTCTTCCACCTGGGGGTAGGTGTGGCCGTTGGCGACGAAGAGGTCCAGATCCCCGTCGGAGTCGACGTCGAAAAATTGCGTGCCCCAGGCCACGAACGGAAAACTGGGCCGCCCCAAGCCCATCTGGGGGCTCATGTCGGAAAAGAGGTTCCCGGCCGTGCTCTTGTAGACGGCGTTGTACTCCCGCGAGAAGTTGGTCACCACGATATCCGGGTTCCCGTCGGCATCGACGTCGCCGATGTCCACTCCCATGCAGGCCTGGGTCTGGCCGTCCCATCCGACGGCGACTCCGCTCAGCAGCCCGGCCTCCTCGAAACGGCCCCGGCCGTCGTTCCGGTAGAGGTAGTTGGGGTTCCGGTCATTGGCGACGAAGAGATCGAGGTCCGCGTCGTTGTCGATATCAGTCCAGATGACGCCCAGGCCGTAGAACATCGCCCCGTCAGCGACGCCGGCCCCTTGCGAAACGTCGGTGAAGGTCCCGTCCCCGTTGTTCCGGTAGAGGAAATCGGGCGCTCCCTTGAGTCCCCGGGGCCCGCAACCCACGCGCAGCCCGTAGTAGTTGCACACCCGGTCCTTCCGGCTGGGATCGGTATGTTCAACGGCGACGTAGTTGGCCACGAAGAGGTCCAGATCCCCGTCGCCGTCGTAGTCGGCGAAGGCGCTCCCGGTGCTGAACCGGGGACACGAAACTCCGGCCCGCTTTGCGGCCTCGGTGAAGGTCCCGTCCCCGTTGTTGCGATAGAGCAGATTGGGGCCCAGATTGGTGACGTAGAGGTCGAGGTTCCCGTCGCCGTCGTAGTCTCCCGCGCAGACGCCCATGCTCCACCCTCGGAAACCGACTTCCGCCGATTCGGTGACGTCGGAGAACGAACCGTCGCCGTTGTTGCGATAGAGCCGGTTGCCGGGGGAGTCGGACGGATTGGCGGCCGGACCCGTCAGCAGGTAGACGTCGAGCCAACCGTCACGGTCGTAGTCCAGGAGCGCGACGCCGCTCCCGATCTGCTCGCGGATGTTGGTTTTCCCGGGTGAACCGGCGCCGTGCTTCCAGAGGATGCCGCTGGCGTCGGTCACATCGGTCAGACGAGGCTCCGGACCGGGACCGAGTCCGATCAGGAGGAATAGACCTGCGAGGACGCCCATTGGCGTTCGTCATCTCCGATTGGGCTTCATCTCGATGTATTGCGATGGATCGGTGGAATAGCTGACGGGCTTCGGGTCGAGGAGCTCGACCAGCTTGTCCTTGATGGCAAATGCCTGAAAGAAGTTGCCCAGGGGATTGTAGTGGCCGATCCAATAACGCTTGATGTACTCGTCCACCGTCACTTTGAACTGGGCAAAATCCCGCCCGTGCGCCTCCATCAGATCGACATACGGCAGCCTCTTCTCCTCTAGAAAATCAAGCAGGCTCTGGTCGAAACGTTCCCCTGTCGTCAGCACCTTTGCCGCGTTCCGTTGCCCGTAGGAGAGAACGAAGAGGACTTGTTTTCCCTGAGCCGATGCATAGCGCTCGATCTTCTCGATGATTCTCATGGTGGCGAACAGCGCGGCTCTGGTGTAGATCTCCGTTGCCGTCCGTTTCAGCTCTTCCGGAGTCCCGATGCTGGCCTGGAGGCCGTGTTCCCGGGCCAGTTCCTCCATCACCGCGTAGCTCGGCTGCAGGGAGCCCGCCCCCGGGTCCCTTTGCGCCAGGACGATCTTCAGCACGAAGTCGTCCTTGAATCGCTCGAACACCCAGTCGAAGTCGCTGAGGTTGCGGACCGATTCGGGAGTCGGGCAGGGATTCTTGAACTCCGTGAATTGCCTGGTTGCGGGATTCGCTGTGACATAGGGCATGGTGGAGCCGAGCACGGCCGGCCACATCCCGGTCGTATAGCCCAATCGAACGTTGCGCCAGCCATGCAGGTTTCGATAGTGATCGTCGTCGTAGATGTTGAAGATGATGTACCGGGCGGGAGTACGGGTTTCCTCACGCAGCATTCTCAGGTAGGCCTGGTAGACGGAGTACCCCCCGACTCCGAAGTTGCGCAGAGGTTCGCACAGGTGGGCGGCGAGCACTTCCTGCCAGGTCTCGCCGTCACTGACCTGGTCGCAGTGGGTGAAACTGTCTCCGTAGGTGTTGATCCGGCAAGGGTTGTCGCCGTACATGATGGTTCGGCGGGCGCCCGCGTACCGATAGGTCGATATCGATCCATCGACCCCGTGTTTGACCCGCCTGTCGTGAAACACCCATCCCAGCTCGCCGTCGTAGGCTTCCCCCAGGCTGGCCCTGCCCAGGATCCAGTCCTCCACCAGCTCCGGCGAGTACAGAATACTCTTCAAGTAGGCTCGGGCCTGCCGCTCCCACGATTCGTCTTCCTGTGCGGGGCGCGCCTCTTGCGCCGCTACCGCCAGGGTGAGCGCAAGGCAGGCCAATCCTGAAGGCGCCAGACTTTTTCTTGGCATAGTCGATCCTCTGTTGGAATCTCGAGTCGAATCGCAATCGATCCATGTAATATATCAACATAACTCAGTCGAACAACGACATTGCCATGCTTGCCTCATGCCGGAGGGACGCCGAATGGACTCCAAGCTGCCGCCGCTCAATCGCAGGGACTGCCTGAAGACACTCTCCTTGGGAGCGTTCGCCGGAACCGCGGCGGGGGTCCTCCCGGCATGCCGGCGGGACGGACTCGGAGTCCCCGAGTGGGTCGCGTTTCCGGAAGAGGAATGGGTGAAGATCGATCCGGCCGACGCGGGTCTGGATGCGGGCCGGATGGATCGCATCTTCGCCGCCGCCGGTATCCACCCCGGAGGCTTCGGCGGCACGGCACCCGGCGATGACGAATGGGGCGCCGTCCTGACCCGCGGGGGCTACCTCGTCTACGCATTCGGGGACCCCAGCTACAAAACCCAGTCGGCGTCACTGGGGAAATGCCTCGTCCGCGCCCTGCTGGGATTGGCCGTGGACGACGGCCTGGTGGATCCGGACGAACCCATCTGGAAGACCTGGACCGGGCGGGACGAGCTGTCGCATCCCCACAAGTACCTGGATGAAGGGCATCACAAGACCCTCACCTGGCGGAAACTGGTCAACCACCGGGGCGGATTCATCCTGGAGAGCGGTTACCACTGGCGGAACAAGCCGGGAGAGCGGGACCCGGAGGTGGCGGCGCATTGGATTCACGGCACCATCCCGGATTGGGTGGAATGGACGGGGGACCCGATCTACGACAACTACTCCCATACGGAACCGGGCACCGTCACCCGGTACAGCAGCGGAGGCTATGTCCGGCTGGGCCAGGCGTTGACCGCCCTCTGGGACCGGGACCTGAAGGATGTCATCGACGAGCGATTGTTCGGTCCCATGGGAATCCCTCCCGACCGCTGGGAATGGAAGCCCGGCAAGGTGCTTCAGGACACGAAGGACTTCTATCCCGCCATTCCCCACTATGGCGAGTACGTCGATCCTCCCTACGAGATCAACGGGAACGTGGTTCGGGGCGGTCCCGGCTGGTTCATGATCAGTTCGGAAGATCTGGCCCGCTTCGGCCTGTTGATCGCAACCCGGGGGATTTGGCGCGGCAAACGGTTGGTCAGCCCCGAGTGGCTCCGGGGTCATGCCGGTCTGGACATCCACGTGACAACCGGCGACCCCGAAACCTATGTGTCGCTGGGCAAGACGAACACCAAGAACTTCCCGTTCGGGAGGGAGGTGGGCGCCCGGGGATATTTCTCCTTTCCGAAGGATCTCATCACGGGTGCGGTCTCGCCGTCCCGGACGCCTTCATATAGCGCATACTGACATAAGTAGATAAACTTCATTGATGGAGAATAGATTTATGGAATTGCATCGTGACGATTGCATAATAAGGCCTCGATCGAAGCCGGAAGAATGGGGCCGGCTCGTTTTTATTGCGCTATTTCTGCTTTCCCTTCCTCCATCAATCGTTTATTCGAAAGCAAAGATGTCTGAACCAAAATATAAAAATAATCTCAAAGTGGAATTCGTGCGGGTTCCCATGCGGGACGGCGTCGAGCTGGCCGCCAAGATCGTGCGTCCCGACGCCGAAGGGCGGTTCCCCGGCGTGATGATGTACTACCCCTACCGTTTTCTGAACGACTCGGAGGACCTGGGCTTCCCCTGGCCGGTCGGACCCACGCCCTACCTGGCGGAAAGAGGCTATGCCGTCGTTCAGTACGAGGTCCGCGGGACCGGAAATTCGGGAGGCTGGACCAAGGACATCTATTCCGCCGACGAGCGGCGGGACGGCTACGAGATGGTGGAGTGGATCGCCGACCAACCGTGGTGCAACGGCAACGTGGGCATGATCGGCATCTCCTACGGAGGCGTGGTGCAGTGGCAGGTGGCGGTGCAGGCGCCTCCCAGCCTCAAGGCCATCATCGTCCGCTCCGCCAACGACGACGTCTACACCGAGTGGACCTATCCCGGCGGCGTCCTCCGGCCCTACATGTTCGACACCTTCTCTCCCTTGATGACGGCCTCCAATATGCTGCCGCCCAATCCGGATATCGCCGGCCCCAAGTGGAGCGAAATCTGGCAGGAGCGGTTGGAAAAGAGCGAGCCCTGGGGCATCGGCTACATCTCCCACCAGCAGAACGGCCCCTACTGGCAGGACCGGTCGCTGGCGAAGGATTTCAACCGGGTCAAGTGCGCCGTCTACGTGATCGGGGGCTGGTCGGACGTCTATCCCACCGCGCTGCTGCGGGCCTACTCGAATTTGAAAGTCCCCAAACGGGCGCTGATCGGTCCCTGGGGACACTGGTGGCCGGAAGTGGAGCGGGCGGTCCCCGGACCCCGGATCGAGGGCGGCATCGAGTACGTGAAGTGGTTCGACTACTGGCTCAAGGAGATCGACAACGGCGTCATGGACGAACCGCCGGTGACCATTTTCGTCAAGAAGTACAAGAAGCCGTCGGCCCGGATGTACCTGGAGGAGCCCGGGTCCTGGCGGTCGGAGCGGGAGTGGCCCATCGCCCGCACCCGGCCGACACCGCTTTACTTCCACTCCGGCGGCGGGCTAAGTCGTGAGGAAGACGCCGCCGAAGGGCGCGACGAGTATGAATACGATCCCGTAGTGGGACTCACGTCCGGAATTCACTGGGGCGGCGGCGTCCTGCCCTGGGGAATGCCCATCGATCAGCGGCTGGACGAAGCCCTCTCCCTGACCTATACGACACCCCCGCTGGAAGAGGAACTGGAAGTGACGGGGACGCCCACGGCGATGCTCAACGTCTCCTCCACTGCCGAGGTCGCCTATTTTCGCGTCAAGCTCATCGACGTGGCCCCGGACGGGACTTCCAAGCTGGTCCGCTACGGGGGACTCAATGCGACGCATCGCGACTCGCATTTCGAGCCGAAACCCCTGGAGCCGGGAAAGACTTACGAAATCAAAGTCGAGTTGAAGACGATTTCGTACGTCTTCGCACCGGGGCACCGGATCCGGGTGGCCGTCACCAGCGCCGATATCCAGAACGCCTGGCCCACAGCGCAGAGCGCCACCAACACGATCCATCGAGGGGGGCGCTTCCCTTCCCGGATCATCCTCCCCGTCATCGGGCGCCAGAGCCCGCGCCTTCCACCGCCGGATCTGAAGATCCTGCCGCCTGCGGATCCCGACATCCTCGCCAAGCCCACGGAGTACTCCGTCACCCGGGACCTGGTGAACGAGACCGCGACGGTCCGATTGTCCATTGACGATCGGGAGTACGGCCGGATCATCGAGTCGAGCTTCACGGTGTCGTCGAAAGAACCTGCCAACGCCGTGCTCAAGGCCCGCTCCATACGGTCCATGGACCGTCCCGGCATGGAGGTCCGGGTGGAGGCGAACGAGGTGACGAGGAGCGACTCGAAGGCTTTCCACCATATGGGCCAAGTGGAGGTCCGGGTCAACGGCAAGAGTCACACCAACAAGAGCTGGTCCGTGAGCGTGCCCAGGAAACTGAATTGAGTCCGGGTCAGCGTGGAGCGGCGGTTTCCCAGCCCATGTGGGGCGGCGGTTTCCCAACCGCCGATTCCAAGGTGGGGCGGCGGTTTCCTAACCGCCGTTTCCAAGGTGGGGCGGCGGTTTCCTAACCGCCGATTCCGGAGTGTACCGGGGCAACGCTGTCCCCTACTGTGATGGTTGAAGATCCTCTGCCAGTATCGTTCCCCTCCCTGAGTGTCGTGATCGCGACCTTCGTTCTGAACTCGGTCCTCTGGTCCCAGACGGTGGATTTCCAGCACGTGCAGGCTCTTCTCAACTCGGGAGACCTGGCCGGGGCCCGCCTTCTGCTCGACCGGGCCGTACAAGGGAACCCGCAGTCTCCGCAGCTATGGGCCATGCTCGCAGGGGTGTGCGCCGGACTCGAGGATTGGCCCGCCGCCCGGGACGCCTACGAACAAGCGCTGCGTCAGACGCCGGACGACCCAAAGTTGCTGGCCGGGCTCGGTTTCGTCCTGGCGCGCCAGGGACAGCTCCGGGAAGCGATCACCGCGCTGCGGAAGAGTGCGAGCCTCGACCCGGACAACGCACGGGTGCGCTTCCTGCTGGGGCGGGTGCAGTTCGAGGCGCAGCAATTCGACGCGGCCGTTTCCAACTTCGAGCAGGCGATGCTCAGGGAGCCGAGAAACGAGTCGTTCTATCTGGAATACGCCCAGGTTCTGTCGCGGGGTCAGGCTTACACCGGGGCCGAGAAGATTCTCAATTACGGTCTTCGGCAACTGCCCCGGTCGGCGGCGATCCGCTTCGAACTGGGGGTCTGCTACCAGAAGCAGTTGAAGAGCCGGCAGGCGCAGCAGGAGTTCCGGCGAGTCATCCGGCAGGACGCGGACTTCCCTGGGGTCTACACGGCCTTGGCCGGTTCGTTGTTGGAGAGTGGACAGTTGGAGGAGGCCGAGCCGGTTTTGCTGAGCGCGCTCAAGGTCAACGGTGGAGACTTCGACTCGCGCTATCTCTACGCGGTGCTGCTCGCCCGGCTGGGACGCAAGACCGAGGCCGTGTCCCAACTCAGGAAATGCCTCGAGTTGAGGGGCGACGACGCTCGAGTCCACTACCAGTTGGGAAAGGCGATGGCAGATTCCGGGGAAATCGAAGCTGCGGAATCCGCGTTGGACAACGCAGTGCGGCTGGAACCGGAGTTGAAGGAGGCCCATCTCGAGTTGGGCCGGCTCTATTCCAGGCAGGGCCTGACCGAGAAGGCGAAGCGGTCGCTGATGCGGTTTGAGGAGCTTCGTCAGAAACAGGAGCGGGAGGATCGGGAGCAAGGGGATCGAGTGCTGGTAGTGGAGGAGTGAAATTGGTCGGTCCCTTTTCTTTTGGGGAAGGGTGGGAGGGGATTTTTCGGTCTTCCGGTGCGGGTTCGGTGGGCTGTTACTCCGGAGATCGGCGGTTGGGAAACCGCCGTTCCTGTTCGGCGACTAGAAAGTCGCCGCTCCAGTCGCCGCTCCCAGGTGGGTCAGGTACTCGAGAAGGTCGGTCATCTGCTGGACGGTGATGTCCTCCTGGACACCCTCCGGCATGGCGGACACTCCCAGCGAGCGGAGGTTGGCGATCTGGCTTCGGGAGATCGTGTCCTCCTCTCCCTCGCTCCGCCTCAGGGTGACCGTCGCCGGTCCCTGGCTGGCCATCACTCCGGTCAGGGCGCGCCCGTCGTTGGTCTCGACCAGGTACTCCTCATAACCGGGGACGATGTTGGAGTTGGGGTCGAGGATGTTCTCCAGGAATTCGTACTTGGTCCGGCCTGAAAGGCTCAGCAGATCCGGTCCGACCTCGGAGCCGGTCTCTCCGACCTTGTGACACTGGCTGCAATTCCGGTTGAAGACCTCACGGCCTGAAGCGGCGTCCCCGGTGGTGCGGGCGGCGGCGCCATACTGGTCCATCAGCACCCTCAGGTCGGGAGGAGAACTCCGCAGTAGAGTCCTGGCGCGCTCCAGGGTCTCCCCCTCCGAGATCCGAAACAGGCGGCCCCGTCTGGCGCCCCGGATGGTCCACGGCTGGACGCTCCCGGCCTCGACGGCGTCCAGCAGGCTGGGCACCCGCTCCGGTTCCCTGAGCAACCCGTCCAGCGCCGCGTTCCGGAGCGGAGCCGTGAACGACCGCCAGGCTCCCAGAAGAACATCGGTCGATCTGGGATGGGGCAGGACGACCAGAGCGCGGGTCGCCGCCATCTGAATCTTTTCCGGCTGGCTGGGTTGCAGCAGCCCGGCCAACAGCGCGTAGTCCGCCCGCGTGGGGTCCAGGGCCGCCAACCGGATGGCGTGGACCCGGGAATCCAAGCCGGCTTCCTCGTCGGCGGCCACCGCCGCAGCCTGCCGTATCAATGACCGGAATTGGAGCGTGTTCGACAGCCGGACTCCTTCCGCCATCTCAAGGGCCGCCGATCCCAACCGGTTCGGTCCGGACAGCAGCTCCAACAGGATCCGCTGTGCCTGGCGGGAAAGGTCGACCTCCGGTTCGGTCCCGCGTTTCAATCCCTCCGCCAGCCCTTCCAGGCTCGGAACGGGCCACCAAAGGTCCGCGTCCGCTGCGGCCCTGCCCACGGTCGCCAGCACCGCCGTCAGCTCCCGAGCCTTCTGGCGGGCTCCGATCATGGCCCCCAGACGGCGCAGGAAAAGCTGCCGGCCCTCCGTCTCCCGGGACGCGAAGTCCCGGTTCCCGACCACGGCGCGAAACCACCCGACCGTGTGTTCGCCGGCGGCGCTGAGCGCGGCGACCTGAAACCAGGGGTCCTCCATGTGGTCATGGACGATCTTCAGCAGCGGTTCGAAGGAGTCCCCGGCAGGAAGTTCCCCCAGGGTGCAGGCCAACTGGAAACGAACCCGATCGTCCGGGTCCCCGGTCATCTCCATCATCCGGTCCACGACGCGGCGGTCCGAAAGATAGGATTCACCGATCCGGATCGCCTGCTCCCGTACCTCCGGGCTTTCGTCTCCCAAACCGGCCACAACCAGGCCGGCGTCCAGGGCATCCAGCCCCTCCAGCGTCCAGAGGGCATGCATTCGGCCCCGGGTCGAGGCACCGCCGCGAGCGAGCTCCACCAAGCGGGGAATCGCCGACGGATCCCGGCGCTCGACCAGGAGCCGCTGGGCCGTGAGCCGCCACCACCGGTTGGGATGGGAGAGCCGGCCGACGAGTTCCGCAGCGTCGGCCCGGTCGAGCCGGGGCGCCTCGGCCGGCTCCGGCTGGCCGTGGACGATCCGGTAGATCCGGCCGCGATCCTGACCCGCGTAAAACAGTTCGTGATCGTCGACGAAGTCCTCGCGAATCCATTCGGGGTGCTCGACGATCTTGCGGTAAAAATCGGCCACGTACAGGGCCCCGTCGGGACCGGTCGTGGTGAAGACGGGCATGAACCAACTGTCCCGGGAAGCCAGGAACTCCGATTTTTCGAAGGCGCCGGCACCGGTGTAGGTCGCCCCCCTCGTCGACAAAATATCGCTGTGCACCAGGTTATGGGCCGGCTCCGCGATGAAATAGGCCCCGCCGTACGGCTCGGGAAACCGGCCGCCCGCATAGATGCTCTGGCCGCAGGCGGAAGTGAAGTGGCCGAGTTCCTTCAACAGGCGGGTCTGGCGAATGTTCTGAAGGTGCGGATGGTCGGTGATGGGGTAGACGGGGGCCGGCTGGCCATGGTCGGACACGGTCTGCATGGGATTCTCGACCTGGAGATGAGGATTACGGTCCAGGTAGCGAATTTCGATGACGGAATGTCTCAGGTGATTGTTGTTCCAGGAGGGGAACCGGTGGCCGCGGGCATTGAAGGCTTGACCGAACTCGGAATTGCCGGTGACCGGCTCGATCCGCAGCTTGTCCGGTTTGAAGCGAATATCGGACCGTCGCTCGAAGACATCGACGGGTGCGACCTCAGGGTGACCGGGGAAATGGATCGGCTGGCCCTGATCGCTGAACTGCTTGAAACGCCGGCCGACTCCGAATCTCGGATAGGCGGCGTAGATCCAGTTGTCCATCTCATAGAGCGGCGTGTTGATGCGGAGCTGTGGATTGACCAGCGCGAATCCGGTCAGGATCACCTTGCGCCGGTCGGCCCGCCCGTCGCCGTCGGTATCGGTGAAATGGAGGATGTCGGGGGCGCAGGCGACCAGGATCCCGCCCTTCCAGGGCAATACGCCATGGGCCATGTGAAGCCCGTCGACGAACACGCTGGCGTGCTCGAACCGGCCGTCGCCGTCCCGGTCCTCGAGCAGCTTGATCCTGGAGAGCGGCTGGTCGGAGATCGGGTAGTCCCTCATCTCGACGACGAACAGCCGGCCACGCTCGTCGAACGCCATGGAGATGGGATCCACCACTTGCGGTTCGGCGGCCGCCAGCTCGATCCGGAAACCCGGAGCCAGTTGAAAGGATTGGAGAGCGGCTTCCGGAGAGTAGGGAGGTCCCGCGTCGATGCAGCCGCCGGTGAGGACTGCGGCCAGGACTGCGGCGAACCGGACGGCCTGCGTCAGCCTCGTCCCGGCCCGTCCCAGTTTCAACCCGAACTGTCCTGGATTCGAAATCGGACGCTCATGTCCTTCTTCCGGCCCGAGATCAGGTCCTCAATGGAGATCTCGGCCCGGTAGTCCCCGATGCCGTCGATATAGAGATGGGTCGAGGCCGAAGCCCGTTCTCCCAGGTAGGTCAGGCCCACGTGATCCAGGCGGATCTCCTGGACCACCTGTCCGTTTCGGTCCAGGACGCGAAGCGGAATCCTCAGGTCCGCTTCCCCGGTGGCGGAGTCGACGGAGAAGTTGTAGATCTCGAAGTAGAGTCCGACCCGCTCTCCGGCCGGGAACGTATTCTTCTGGAGGTTGGGATAGACCTTGAGTCCGGAAAGGGTGGCGAAGGGCTCCAGCGGATCGGGCTCCTGCTGGACTCGAATCCGGTCGGCCAGGATCAGCGTGCTGGTGAAGAGCTCCGCCTCCGGCTTGGGCGGCACCACGATGGAATGGACCGAAGTACCGATCTTTCCGGAGTGAACGTCGCGGACCACCCAGTCCAGCTTGTAGCGCCCCGACCTCAGGGGAATCGTGTGCTGGTAGAGGGACTTCCCCTGTTCCACGAAGGGACGGTAGCCCGTGTCGTCGACGTAGACCTGGTCTTCGAACTCGTAGACGGTCTTTCCCAAGAGGTCATGAACGGCGCCGTAGATCTCGACCCGCGCCCTGCGGATGTCGTTCTCCGGCTGATAGGTCAGCAGGCGGTTCCAGACCTGGAGCGTGGCCGGCACCATGAACTGCTCGGCGTTGACCCAGACGATGGAGGCCCGGGTGCCGATGGGCAACTCCTCGTAGTGGACGCGCGTCCCCACGAGTTTCTGCAGGTCCTTGTACTTGATGTTGGGGGGAGTGAGGGCCTTGAAGTAGTCCTCGATGAGTTGGAGGTTGCTCTTGTTGATGCCGAGACCGGTGTGATCGAGAGGACGCAGGATCCCCTGCTGCCGGACCCGGTCAAGGCGCGTCCTGGATCCGAAGAACTCCTCCATGGTCAGCCCGTAGCCGGTCATCAGCAGGGCGTCCTTTTCGTCCGGGCTGAGGGCGAGCCGGTAGTTGCCGCTCATGCCGGAGTCGACGAATTCGAAGAGGATGTCGTTTCCCAGCCCCTCGATGTAACGGTAGGTCCAGACCTCGTAGGGGAACGTGACGGTGGATCCGCCCCCTTCGGAAAGCGAACGGTTGTGAAGTCCGCCCATGGGATGCATTTCGATGTGGGCCGGCGGACCGAAGACGATATAGATCCGTCCCCGGTCGGTGAGCCAGCCGTCGCGTCCCGCCTTGAAGCGCTCGTTGGCGTAGGCGATGCGGCGGTAGTGCTCCTCCTTGAACTCGTTGATGGACGTCTTGGGATCGGGGTCCCGGCGCAGCCAGAACTGCTCGATGAACCGCTCCTTCTCCTCCGGCGTGGAGAGACCCCGGAAGACGGTCTTCTCCTCCGGATTGATGATGAAGCGGACGTCCTCGTCCAGCCAGTTTCTGAAGTGCTGCTCGGATTCCTCGTCCCGGACGGATTGGCCGAATGCGGCGGAAGCGGCAAAGATAAAGAAACAAAGTCCCGGAATTGCCGGACTCATGGGTTGTTGAAGAGTATAGCGAATGGACCTCTCTGGTGATAGCAAGGCAGTTCCAATGCATAAGAGGGGACAGTCTTGAGCCTGTGCAAGATTCGGCGGCTGGAAACCGCCGTTCCGATTCGGCGGTTGGAAACCGCCGCTCCGAATCGGGGGTTGTCAACCCACGCTCCTAATCGCGGGTTGAAAACCCACGCTCCAATTGACATCGGGGCTCACCCTCCATATTCTGAGCCGCAAATTCTCACTCAGCTTCCAGCCCAGTCAATCAACGAGAACGGGAGATCACTCATGAGGAGTTTGCCGTGGACTCTGTTGTTTGCAACGGGATTCTCCTGCCTTGGCGTAGCGGCCGCCGGACCGGCGGCGGAGGGGAAATCCATGGACGTCGTCGTCTTGAAGGATGTCAAGATCCCGATGCGGGACGGAGTCGAACTGGCGACGGACCTGTACCTGCCTGCCCAAGACGGCCGCCCCCTGGAAGGAAAGTTCCCTGTCGTCCTGCAGCGGACGCCCTACGACAAGGAGAACGAGTTCTACAAGGACCCGGCCACCTTCTTCGCCAGCCACGGCTACCTGTCGGTCATTCAGGACTGCCGGGGCCGCTTCCGGTCGGGCGGCGAGTTCTTTCCCATGCGGGACGAGGCGGAGGACGGATACGACACGGTGGAATGGCTGGCGCGCCATCCCTCCAGCAACGGAAAGGTGGGGACCTACGGGGTCTCCTACATGGGCTGGGTACAGTTGCAGATGGCCACGCTGAACCCGCCCGGCCTGGCCACCATGATCCCCCACACCGGACCGAACAACGCCTACTACTACAGCATGCACGTGGGCGGGACCCGGACTCTGGGCCTGTTGCGGTGGCACCTGCACATGGCCACCACCAGTTGGGAGGCCAAGGAGAACCCCTCAATCGTTGAAGCCATCAAGCCGATGCTGACGTCCAAGGGGTTTCTGCGGTGGGCGTCGCGAATTCCGTGGCGGCGCGGGCAGACGCCGTTGAGCGTGGCTCCCCGTTATGAGGACGCCGCCTTCCAGTTCTACTTCGAGAACAACGACTACAACGAGTTCTGGCAACGGCCCAGCCTGGCCATGGACGAATACTTCGACAACTATCCGGAGATTCCCATCATGTGGGTCACGGGGTGGTACGAGGTCTACGCGCGATCCATCGTGGACGGTTACCGGGAGATGCTCAAGAGAGGCCGCCGCGACCAGTACCTGGTGGCCGGCCCCTGGACCCACGCCAACTGGGATCCCTACAACGGGGACGCCAACTACGGCGCCGCGGCAGGCGTCGTTCCACCCAACGATCTGGAATTCCTCGACTACGAGCTGCAATGGTTCAACCGCTGGCTCAAGGGGGACGAGAACGCCGAGCTGGGCGACCCGGTGAAGGTGTTCGTGATGGGCGGCGGCGACGGGCGGCGCGGCGAAAAGGACCGTTTGAACCACGGAGGAACCTGGCAGACCGGCGAGCAATGGCCCGCCGCCGGCACCTCTCCCAGGAAGTACTACTTCCATGGCGACGGTACTCTGTCGGCGGCCGAACCGGACGGCGGGTCCGAGTCCACCACCTACACCTACGATCCGCGCAACACGGTCCACAGCGACGGACGCTGCGAGATCGCCTACGGACCGGCGTCGGACCTCGGGTTCCGGGGAATGGGGCCCTACAACCAGATTCAGATGGAGACCCTCCCGGGCCATGGAATCCCCGGACTCCCCACCGCCTCCCGCCCCGACGTCCTGGTCTTCCAGACCCCTCCCCTGTCCGGAGACGTGACCATGGCGGGCAACCTTCGTGCCGTCCTCTACGTGTCGTCGGACGCTCCCGACACCGACTTCTTCGTCAAGCTCATCGACGTCTATCCGCCCAGCGAAGACTACCCGGCAGGCTACGCCTTCCCCGTCACCGACGGCATCATCCGCGCCCGGTACCGGAACAGCTTCAGGAAGCCGGAGTTGATGGAGCCGGGCCAAGTGTACGAGATCCGGCTTCCTGTCCAGCCGGCGGCCAACCTGTTCAAGGCGGGACATCGCATCCGCGTGGACATCTCCAGCAGCAGTTTTCCCAATTTCGACATCAACCGGAACACCGGCGACCCGTTGAGCCGGCAGTGGCGCATCGCCGACAACACGATCCACCACGGGGGCGAACACGCCTCCTTCATCGAGTTGCCGATCCGGGAGGGGAGTCCATGATCCCATCGACTCGCCGCTGGACCCGAGGACTTCTCGCCATGTGCCTGCAATCCACACTCATTTCGCCGTCTCTGGCGGAGAGTTCGGCCTGGAAGGACATGCTCTCGCCGCCGGAACACTCGCCCGCCACGCTGATCGACGTCCGGGTGCCCATGCGGGACGGCGTTTCATTGTCGGCGGACGTCTATCTCCCCGGGAAGGAAGGCCGGTGGCCGGTGATCCTGGAGCGGACTCCGTACGGCAACAGCTCCGACTGGTACGTCAACCGGGCCCTGTATTTCGCCCGTCGCGGGTACGTGTACGTGCTCCAGGACTGCCGGGGCCGGTTCGATTCGGACGGGAAGTGGTCCGGATGGATCGTGGAGATCGAAGACGGCCGCGACACGCTGGACTGGTGCGGGACCCGGTCCTGGTCCGACGGCAACGTGGGCATGATGGGGATGTCCCACATGGGGCTGACCCAGTGGAAGGCGGCCCAGACCGGCTCTCCCTATCTGAAGGCCATCGCGCCTCAAATGGGGCCGGCCGACGAATACCTGTACGGGATGAACTACACCGGCGGGGCCTTCCTGCTGCAGATCGGCATCCCCTGGTCCATCGGCGTCCGCGGGCGGACCCAGCAGACACGGCAACCGTACGACTGGGACAAGCTGTTCCGGCACCTGCCCATCCTGACGGCCGACGTCGAGGCCACGGGCAAACCGATCGGGTTCTACCGCGACTGGATCCAGCACCCCAGCTATGACGAGTTCTGGAAGAAAGCCAGCAACTATGGGCACTTCCGCAAGACGGACGTCCCCATCCTGCAGGTGAGCGGATGGCTCGACCTGCACGCCAAGTCGCTGTTCGCCAATTACGAAGCGATTCAGCGAGAGGGCACCGAACGCGCCAAGCGCCTGCAGAAAGTGGTGGTGGGCCCCTGGGTCCACACCGACCGGCCCAAGCAGGCGTACGGGGTGCTCGATTTCGGAGTCGACTCCATCATCGACCTCTATGCGCTCTACCTGCGCTGGATGGACCGGTGGCTGAAGGGAATCGAGAACGGAGTCGAGAACGAACCCCCTCTGAGACTGTTCATGATGGGGAAAAACCGTTGGCGGACCGCCGACATGTGGCCGCTCCCGGAGACCCAGTGGACTCCCTTCTACCTCCGAAGCAGCGGACGGGCCAATTCCCTCTTCGGCGACGGGACCCTCTCTACGGGAAAACCGTCCCCCGGAGAAGCTCCCGACCGGTACACCTACAATCCGGAGGACCCGGTCCCGACCCTGGGGATGGACCCCAACGGCGAGGTGGAGCCCCTGGACCACCGGCCCGTGGAACACCGGGATGACGTGCTGGTCTACAGCACCGAGGCGCTGGAGGAAGAGCTGGAGGTGACGGGGCCGATCCAGGCCAGCATCTACGCCAGCAGCTCCGCTCGGGACACGGACTGGACCGTCAAGCTGCTGGACGTCTACCCGGACGGCAAGGCGGTGAACCTCTGGGACGGCATTCTCCGGGCCCGTTACCGGGACCCCGCGGCCATCAGAGCCGGGGTCCCTTCACCTGGCCAATTCGAAAACCCCAAACTGTTGCAACCCGGGAAGATCTACAAATTCTTCATCGAAGTGGGCGTCGTCAGCAACGTCTTTCTCAAGGGCCACAAGATCCGCGTCGAGGTCTCCAGTAGCAACTTCCCGCGTTTCGACCGCAACCTGAACAACGGCGGAAAGCTCGGCGTCGACACGGAAATCGTCATCGCCAATCAGACCGTCTACCACGACGCCGAACACCCGTCCCACATCCTGTTGCCGGTCATTCCGAAACGTTGACCGGAGCAAGCCGATGCGAGCTATCTTCGTCCTCGCGGCATCGCTCACCACCGCCCTTGCGAACGCCCCCAACATCCTCTGGATCAGCTCGGAAGACAACGGCCCCCACCTGGGGGTCTACGGCGACTCCTGCGCCGACACCCCGAACCTGGATGCCCTGGGCGCCCGCGGCATGATCTACCGCACCGCCTGGTCCACGGCTCCCGTTTGCGCACCGGCGCGCACCACCATCATCAGCGGCATGTACCCGCCGTCCACGGGCTCGCAGCACATGCGCTCGTCGACGCGGCTGCCGCGGCCGATGAAGATGTTCCCCCAGTACCTGCGGGAGGCCGGCTACTACACCTCGAACAACTCCAAGGAGGACTACAACCTGGAGAAACCCGGCAAGGTCTGGGACGAGTCGAGCCGGCAGGCGCACTGGCGCAAGCGCGCGCCCGGCCAGCCCTTCTTCTCGGTTTTCAATCTCACGGTCACCCACGAGTCCCAGATCCGAAAGCGGCCCCATGCGGCCGTCCACGACCCCGCTGCGGTGCGGGTCCCCGCCTACCACCCCGACACCCCGGAAACCCGGCAGGACTGGGCCCAGTACCACGACAAGATCACCGAGATGGATGGTCTGGCCGGCAAGGTGCTGGAGCAGTTGAGAAAAGAAGGCCTGGAAGAGGACACCATCGTCTTCTACTGGGCGGACCACGGCTCCGGACTGCCCCGCAGCAAGCGCTGGACCTACAACTCCGGTCTGCACGTGCCGCTGATCCTCTACATCCCCGAGAAGTTCCGGCACCTGCGGCCATCCGGCTACACGCCGGGCGGGGAAACCAACCGACTCGTCGGCTTTATCGACTTCGCGCCGACGTTGCTCAGCCTCGCCGGCATCCGACCTCCGGACCATTTCCAGGGCCACGCCTTCGCGGGAGAATACGAGGCTTCGCCGCAACCCTACCTCTACGGCTTTCGCGGCCGCATGGACGAGCGCTACGACATGGTCCGCAGCGTTCGCAACCACCGCTACATCTACATTCGCAACTTCATGCCCCACCGGATCTACGGCCAGTTCGTCGAGTACATGTTCCGGACGCCGACGACGGCCGTGTGGCACCGGCTCTACCGCGAAGGAAAGCTGAGTCCCCCGCGCACCCGCTTCTGGGAGACCAAGCCGGCCGAGGAACTCTACGACCTGGCCGAGGATCCCGACGAAACGAAGAACCTCGCCGGCAGCCCCCGGCACAAGGCCGTTCTGGACCGCCTGCGCACCGCGCGCCGCGAGTGGTCGCTGTCGATCCGTGACCTGGGATTCCTGCCCGAGAACGCCATCCACACACGTTCCGGCTCAGACGCACCCCACACCATGGGCGCCGATCCCAAGAGGTATCCGTTGGAGCGGATCATGGGCATGGCCGAGTCGGCCACCTCCATGCGGAACGGCGTCGAGGACAAACTCCGGGCCGGCTTCGACGTTTCTGACGGCGCGGTCCGATACTGGGCGGCCCTCGGCGCCCTGATTCGAGGCCGGGAGGGGGTTCGGCCCCTGGCCGGACCGCTCCGGAAAGCGCTATCGGATGAGGCTCCGGCGGTGCGCGTCGCGGCCGCCGAAGCGCTCGGACGCCATGGCAGCGATGCCGACGCCACACGCGCCCTGGCCGTGCTGGTGGAACTGGCCGACGCGGAAAAGCACGGGCTCCACGTCGCCATGATCGCGCTCAACGCTCTTGACTACCTGGACGACCGCGCCGCCCCGGCACTCGAGCGAATCCTCGCCTTGCCCCAGGAGTTGCCCGGAATGGACCGGCGGTTCCGCATCTACCTGCCGAACCTCATCGCCAAGATTCGCTCGGACCTCAAGTGACCGGCGCTACCGACCGGGGAGCGTATTTCGGCCTGTCCACCCTGGAATTCCGTGCGTCGTTCAGGACTATTCCAAATGCCAGATAGGAATCTCCATGGCTCGAGCTGTTTCCGTCATCCGGCGATCGTAGCTCGCAAGTGCGACTGATTGACCTTGCTGACGCAGGAAGTCGCAGGAGGCAAGATGCAGGGCATCAAGAGTGCGTACCGACAAAGACACGGGAAAGGCATCCAGAGCTCGCGCAAGTACCGGTTGAGTAAGGTCCATCAAAGCGACTCGTCCTAAGAGCCTGAGGGCCGCCTCACTGTGGGAATCGGCGAGTCTGCGCGCGTGTAACCGGGTCCAAATCTCGTACTCCATCAAACGGCTGGACACCAGGGTCTCGCTCCAAAACGAGGCAGTGGGGTGGCGATCTTCGGCAAGTAGCTGGGCAAGAGCGACGGAGGTATCGAGATAGATCATCGATCGCCCCGGTCTTCGTCCAATTCGGCGAGAATATCCCGGAGTGGCGCCACTCGTTCAGGTGTCGTTGGCTCACCCTCGGCTGGTAGCGCCGGCGGCGTCAACCAGCCCTTACGCACCGCCTCTGCGAGCAGCGCGTCGGCGAGCATCGGGCTTCTTGAAGGCCTTGGTGGCCCGATTTCGGCGACGACTCGATCACGGTCTGTAACCAGAACCGTTTCCCCCGATGCGGCTAATCGTATGTATTCGCTCAGACGGCTGTTCAGAATTTTTATCCCTACTGATCTCATACAGAACAAAGTAGCAACTAGTAGCGACTTTTGTAAACCGTGCCCACATGGTTCATGGGAAAACCCCTACGCGTGCGCAATGCACCTGGTGGAACTGGTCGTTTCCGTGTGAGTTGTCGCACCGACCGATTCTGCTCCAGCCATGCTGGTCAGGCGGGACTCTTTCCCTTCTTCCAGATCTTGTACAAGCCCCAGGTCAACAACGGGACGATGTAGACGAACAGGAATCCCCAACTCACCGCTCCGTAGCCCTTGGCGACCAGTTGGATCAGTCCGAATGTCGACAGCGCCAGTCCCAGCAAGAGAAGACCCAGGGCCACCAGTGGCCGCACCCGGCGGGGGAGGTCTCTCCCCCGCGCCCTGAGGGCCGACCGCAACCGTTCGTTGACGGCGTGGATCATTCCGGTCCCGGTTTCGACCAGAGTCCCCAGCAAGACCACCTGAAAGACGATGAGAAGCAGGGGCAATTGGGCCGCGCGAAGAGCGTAGACCGCCGGAACTTCGGCCGAAAGCACCTGCGGATAGAGGCCGACGATAGCGAGGTAGAAGAGCAAGCCGGGGAAGATTCCGATCACGCCGCCGAGGAGACCCGCTCCTACGGCCTGCCTCCGGGTCTTGATGTGGTGTGTCGTGAACAGGACCGCCGGAATCGCTCCCAGATTGTAGAAGCCGTACTTGAAGGCGCCCAGGACCCAGCCGGAGGAATCGATCCCCATGGACAAGCTGTTTCGTATCTCGTCGCCGAATCGAAGGAAGCACATGACGAAGAAGACCAGATAGATCCCGTAGAGGAGCAAGGACCACCCGGAGAGAAACTTCTCGATCAGGCTCGTCCCCTTGAAGGTGAGAAATCCCACGGAAGCCAGCATGACGGCGACACCGAGCAGGTAGGGCAGACCGAAATTGTCGCGCAGCAAAACTCCCGCAGTGGAGCCGATCACCGCCAGGACGATGAGCAGCAGAATCAGGTAGAGGACCTCGAAGCTGTACCAGAAACGGCCCAGCAGTTGCAGGAAGAAGGTCCGATAGTCATGGGCCCGGTAGACCCTGGCGAATTCGAAGGAGGCGGCCAGAACCACCGACCACATCAAGGTACTGATGAAAAGCATTCCCACCAGTCCGCCGACGGGTCCGTAGTTGAGGAAGTACTCCACCATTTCCCGTCCGGTGCCGTACCCCCCGGCGATGATCACCGACTGGAATACGATTCCGGGCAGCACATAGGCCTTGAATGCGGACGTGAAATCCTTTTGTTGCACGACGGTCACAAGTTCTTGATGGGACAGCTCGTCGAAGACATCTTCAGAGGCTGGGATGTATGTTGTAAATATTTATATATCAATAACTTAAGGAATAACTCATGCAGGATCACGCGACCGCAGAGTGTATCAGAACAGTGCCGCCGGCACACGGCAGGGATCGCTCCGGAACGCCTCGAATAAGGTAGAGTACGCAGTCGCACGGAATGATGAGCGGACACGGAATCCAAAATGAAATCGGCGACAGCCTCAAAGGCTTGGGCATCCCTGCCGGCGAGGTCCGGCGCGTGGAAACGATCTCCTTCCGTCCCGGCCATCGTCTCTACAGAATTCGCACCCACAGGTGCTCCTATGTTCTCAAGTCGTTCATCCGCAATACGCCAGGTAATGAGATTCGAGGCTACAGTCTCCTCCGGCAGCTCGGCGTACCCACCATCAGCGTCATTGCCAAAACCGAGACCGATCTCCTCCTGGAAGATCTCACCTGCAGCGATACGTGGCGCTTGGCCACCGAGTCGGACGTGCGGGAACGCAGCGTGGGAGAGGCGGTGGCCCGCTGGTATTGGCACTTCCATCAGAAAGGCTCGTCCCTGGCGGCATCCGGCCCGGGCCTGCCCCCGTTCCTCAAACGGGAAGAGGATCTGCTCGATCCCGCCACCATCGAATCGGCGGGCCGCGCCCTGGGTCTCCTGCGAATGGACTCGTGGCGTCTCGCCGCCGACCACATCGAGCTTCTGAAGCTCGGCCTTGCCGGTTTCGGGACGACCCTGAACTACAACGACTTCCACTGGACGAACCTGGCCCTGAGCCGGAAGTCAGGTCCCGGAATGGAGGCCATCGTATTCGACTACGACCTGCTCGGAATCGGAACCCGCTACAGCGACTTCCGGAATGTCGTGGGATCTTTGTCGGGGGAGGCGGTCACCGGGTTCCGCGAGGTCTACGGAAGCGTCGACCCCGGCGAGAAGACCCTCGACCGGCCCCTGGCCACGCTTTACGCGCTCGTGTCGGCAACAAGGATGCCGACATTCCCGAAGTGGGCCGAAGAAAGCAGGCAGACCGTCTTGAACGGGAGCTTCAGGACCGATTTGTTGCAGGCAGTCGATTTGGTCATTGACGGGAGGAAAAGGGGGCTGACCAGCGGCCTTGTCGGAGCCCGTCAGGCTTCCGGCTCAACTTCCCAGCCGAATCCCGGCCCGTCAGATGGTCTGGTGTAGATTCCTTCGGGCCCGCGCGTCAGGTTGTTGTCCTCCTCGTAGCGCTGGTAGACCACGTCCGGGCCGCCTGGAGCAGGCATGAACATTTCTGCCCACGGCGAGTTGGGCGTGGCGTAGATGAAATGCACCGCATCCCGCTGGCCGCCGCCGTGCGGAATCACCGGAATGTCGTGGGCCGCTGCCAGATGCCCAATCTTGACGAGCTCGCTCATCCCCCCGCACCAATTGATGTCGGGCTGCCAGATCTCGGCCCCCTCGACTCTCAGCAGTTGCCTGAAGCCATAGCGGGTGTACACATGCTCCCCGGTGGCGATTCGCGTGGAGGTGATCTGGCGGCGCAGGCGGCCGAATCCCTCGAAATCGTCAGGCGGCAGCGCCTCTTCAAGCCAATAGACGTTGTACGGCTCGAACGCTTCCGCCAGTTCCAGGGTGTAGCGCTCCGTGAGGGCCATCCAGCAGTCCATCATGACATCGCCGTCCGGGCCCACGGCAGAGCGGGCCCGCTTGACGAGCTCCACGTTCTTGCGGATGCCCTCCCTGCCGTCCGCCGGGCCGTAGGGCAGTGCGAGCTTGAGGCGCGTGTAGCCGAATTCGACATGCTGCTCGATGTCGTTTCCCGTGCAGTAGCATGGAATGCGGGGATGGATCCGCCCGCCCAAGAGACGCCAGACCGGAGCGTCCCAGACCTTTCCTGCAATGTCCCAGAGAGCGATGTCGACACCGGAGATCGCGTTCACCACCACGCCCTTGCGTCCGTAGTACATGGTGGATCTCCACATGATGTCCCAAAGGCGTTCAATGTCGAGGGGGTTCTCACCCATCAGAAGCTTCGCCAGGTGGTCTTGGACGATCACCCCGCCGGCCGGTCCTCCCGGCCCGTAGCCGGTCACGCCCTTATTGGTCGATATCTCGACCCAGAAACTCGAAATTCCGGGGCCGTCCGCCATGAACAAGCTGCGCATCGGCTTGTACTTGGGGTAGATGGAGACGGGATTGGCGACTTCGACGCCTGTCGCGGACCAAGCGTCCGGAGCGGGTTCGTAGCTGGGAACCGGCCGTTTCGGCCTCATGCGGACGAGTCGCACACCGGTGATCTTCAGATCGTCCTCGACCCCTGCGAATCCCGGAGACCCGAATGGAACGGCCGACGAGAGCACTAGGAATTCCCTACGGTGCATTGCTGAACATTCTCAACGACTTGGCAAGGATTTCGGACTAAGGCCAACCGAGCGCCCACAAAACCAACCAGGTCGCGATCATGCCCGATATGAAACCGACCACGACCTGCTTTGTCTTGCTCCAGTCCTTTATGGCCATATCGTCAACGCCATCCTTTCCCCAGGTTGTCCGGGCACTCGAAAGAAAATTCTAACGCATTGGAGTCCCCATCTTAAACGATCCTGGAAAATCTGAACGATTTCATTACGATGATCATCAGTTCAACGACACCCGCACGAGCTGAGCCGCAGGAGGGACCAGCATGCCGAGAACCGTCCCCAATGTCGTCATTTCCGTCCTTTTCGGCGCTGCTGTCGCGGCGGCCCAACTTCCACCGGAAGTGATGGTGGACCGCCATCTGTTGCACGCGGAGCGGCTGCTGGCCCAAGGAGACCCGGTCCGGGCGCTCGAATCGATGCAGAAGGCCCGCGATCTGAAGATGGATCACGATCTCGAGTTGCCCGAGGACTACGACTTCAAGGTTGCGGAGGTGGCCTTTTCGGCCGGCTCGTTCCAGATCGCCATGGACTCCGTGAACCGGTATCTGAGGATGGCCGCGAGGGACGACCCGTTTTACCGGGAGGCACTGGAATTGTCGCTCGATATCGAAGCCAGCCTGCCGGCGCAGAACTCGTGCTCGGACCAGCCCAAGGGCGCCGATTGCTGGATGGAGTTGGCAAAGCAGCCGGGATGCTACGCCTGGAACGTTGACCTCCAGCCGGAGGAGTCCGTCACCTGGTCGGCCATCTGCACCGGGAGCGTCGCCCAGGGGACCGGGACCATCAAGCGGGTCTGGGACGGCGGCAAGTCAACGGTGGAAGCAACCGGACGTCTCCTGTACGGCAAGCGGCAGGGCGACTGGGTGGTGCGCGAAGCGAACGGGGACGTCTCGGAAGGACCCTACGTCGCCGGGCTGAAACACGGCCTCTGGGTCGAACGCCGGGCCGACGGCGCCGTCTGGAAGGGCCCCTTCGTGGCCGGCGTGAGGCAGGGCCGATGGGTCGTGCGCGACGCCTATCGCGGTGTCTGGGAAGGCCCTTATGTGGACGGCATGAGGAACGGCGACTGGGTCGTCCGCCATGCCGACGGCACCGTCTGGGAAGGGCCGTACTTCGACGACGAAATGCACGGCGATTGGGAGTGGCGCCTTGCCGACGGCGGCCTCTGGAAGGGTCAGTACCTGTACGGCGAGATGGACGGCGACTGGCTCATCCGCAACAAGGACGGAAGCACGAGCAACGTGTATTACCGGAACGGCGTAGCGTATTACGAGTAGGCCGGGGCGGAGTGCGGACGCAGCCGGGAGAAACTTCAGCGCTGCCCCTTCACCGGCTCCGAGTGATCGAAATCGGACAGTAGCGGAGGTTTCCAACCCCCGGTTCCGGGGTTTTGGGGGACGAGACAGTCCCCCGTCCAGGCGCCTCGCCAACCCCCCTCCCGGAGGTCTGGAAATCAGGGTTCGATTCTGAAAGACTGAGTTTTTTTGCAAGACATTGCGCCACGAATGAGCATCACGGAGCCAACCCGGGACGAATCGATCCGGGATTTCCGCCAGGTTCCCCGTACCATCAGAGTCCACATCCATTCGGCCGGTTTCGCCCTGCTACGCGGGATGGCGTGGTTGATTCGATCGGGAGTATCAGGTGATGTCGAATAAGAGCCTTTTCCGTGCTTTGCTTCGTAACTGCGGGCGCCCTGTTCGCCGAACCGGGACCATGGCCCTGCTTTTGCTGGCCGGCACCGTCCTGCTCCCCGCCCAGACCGACACCGGGACCATCCGCGGTTACGTCTACGACAAGACCCGGGCCGTCCTCCCCGGCGTCACCGTCACCGCCACCTACCAGGGCCGGGGCGTGATCCGGGAGACCCTCACTTCGGACTTGGGAGAGTACGTCCTGAGCCGGGTGGATCCGGGACTCTACTCGCTGCGGTTCGAGTTGCCGGGGTTTGCCCCCTACGTGGTCCAGGACATGGAAGTGCTGGTGGGAGAGACCCAGTCCTTCTCTCCGGAAATCGTGGTGGCCGCCGAAGAAATCGTCATTACGGCGGAAGCGGCGCGAATCGCCGTGGCCCGCGACAGGACCCAGCAGTCCCACCACATCGACTCCACCAGCATCGAGGACCTTCCCATCAACCGACGCGACTACCTGGACCTGGCGCTCCTGACCCCCGGCGTGGTGGACTCGAACTACGTGGCGGACGACCGCGACTTCCGAATCGCTCCGACGCCGGCGTCCGGACTCGGCATCGCAGGGGGGACCGGCCGGGGCAACACCTTCACCATCGACGGACTGAACAACAACTACTCCACCGGCAGCGTCCGTTCCTCCATCAGCCAGGACGCGGTGCAGGAGTTTCAGGTCAACCGTAATTCGTTTTCCTCGGAATTGGGCGGAGCGCCGGGCGGAACCATCAACATCGTCACCAAGGGTGGCACCAACGATTTCCGGGGATCGGTCTTCGGAGTGCTCCGCAACCGCCGGTTCCAGGCCCGCAACCACTTCGATCCGGCCGAGTCGGCCTACACCCGGGCCCAGAGCGGAGGATCGTTCGGCGGTCCCATCATCCGCGGCACGACGTTTTTCTACACCGCCTACGAACGCCTCGACCGGCACGAGTCGTCGTTCGTTCCGTTGCTCCGTGACAAGTCGTTTCTCTACGACCTGACACCCTCGCAGCAGGCTCTGGCCGACGGGATCAGCAGCGACTCGGCTCCACCCGAATTCGCGCCTCTGGCTCCGTTGGTCGGCTACCTTGCGGAGGCACTGGTTCCCGGGAACTATCCCCACGTGGTCGAGATGTTCGAAAGCAACAGCGGGGCCTTCCCCTTCTCGGAAGAGCGGCAGCAAGTCATTGCCCGCGTCGACCACGCCATCGGGTCGGCGCACAAGCTCTTCCTGCGGGGAAACTGGACGGGACTGAACAGCCAGAACACCAGCTTCGGTTCGCTGATCGCCCGCAACCGGGGCCGCAACAACGACCTGAACGACTTCTCGCTCGCAGTCGGGAACGCCTCGGTGATCAGCCCGGAGTGGATCAGCGAAACCTGGCTGGGGATCGGATATCACGACTTCGGCGTCTATCCCACCGACCCTCACGGTCCCTCCATCGACATCGAGGGATTCGGCTACTTCGGACGGGACGTCATCCTGCCGACGCGAAACGTGGAGCGGACGGGGCAGGCCCGGCAGAACTTCACCTACGTCTCCGGACGGCATTCGGTCAAGTTCGGCGCCGACTACAATCCATACTACGACCGGGCGCGGTCCGAGACCTTCTTCAGCGGGAAGTTCATCTTCGGAGAGGCCATTCCGCTCTGGGTTCTGATCGACGAGGGGGCCGGGTACACCGTCTCCCCATTGCTCAAGGACCTGTTCCACTCGGCCGGCCAAGCCCAAATGGCCGCAGCGATCGATGCCCCCATCTCCTCACTGCAGGCCTATGCGCTCGGCCTGCCCCTGGTCTACCAGCAGGGTTTCGGCGACCCCTTCTACACCGGTTGGGCTCACAATTTCGGCTTCTTCGTCGAGGACTCGTGGCGCATTCACCAAAACTTCCTGCTCACCCTCGGGCTGCGCTACGAACTCTTTCGCAAGGCGGAATTCCCCCGGGACAACGACAACTTCGGTCCCCGCGTGGGATTCGCCTGGAGTCCCGACGCCAAGACCGTCATCCGGGGCGGGTACGGGATCTTCCATGCCCGGATCGACGGCCACATCACGTTCATCGACGACCTGCTGGGAGAGGAGGCCCAGCAGATCATTCAGGTCTTCATTCCCCTGAACGGCGTCCCGGGAGTCAACAGCGCACTGACCGGAGATCTGCTCAACTCGGCGGAGATCTACCATACACTCTTGAACCGCGGCGTCCTGGGCAAGCGGCCGGTCACGGCCGAGGACCTGGCCGTCCATGGATTCGTACCTGAGCCCGGACTGCCCTTCCACGTGCGGTTCCGGATCGCGGACGACATCGTGAATCCCTACGCCCAACAGGCGAGCCTGGAGATCCAGAGGGAGGCGGCCGGATTCGCCCTTTCGGCCGGATACAACTTCAACCGGGGCGTCCACATCATCCGTCCGCTCGACGTCAACCCTTACCAGGCCGGGACCAACGCCCTGGGACGCCCCATCATCGGTTTTCGCAATCCAAATGTCCTGCAGGACAACATTTACGGAAGCTGGTCCAATTCCTTCTACCACGCCCTGATCCTGCAACTGGAGAAGCGCTTCTCGGAAGGGTTCCAGATCTCGGCTCATCACACCTGGAGCAAGGCGATGGACGAGATCACCGATTACAACACGTCGTTCCAGCCGCACCTGCAATGGGACGCGGCGGCCGAGATGGCCCTCTCGGCCTACCACCGCGGTCACCGGTTCGTCGTCCGCTCCATGGCTCAGCTTCCCTGGAAGGCCGGCCGGGGAAAGGGCTTCCTGGACAACCTGCTCGGAGACCTCACCATCTCGGGGATTGTCACCGCACGCTCATTCGCCCCGTTCAATCTGAATACAGGCTACGACAACGTGGGGGACCGGCACAACGACACGCACCGGCCCTGGGGCCTGGGGCGCAACGTGGGCATCGGACCCAACTTCTTCAGCGCCGACCTGCGCCTGAAGCGCCGGATCCCGGTCTTGGAGGACGTGAGCGTGGATGTGGTGGCCGAAGGATTCAACCTGCTCAACCGCACCAATTTCAAGAACGTCAACGGCACCGTCGGAAACGTCACGCTGGAGGAACTTCCGTCGTCGTACAAGGGGCGCCGGGGACCGGTGACGGAGCCGTTCTCATACACCTCGGCATTTCCTCCGAGGCAATTCCAATTCTCCCTCCGCCTCAATTTTTGAGGTTGGAGCGGCGGTTTCCTAACCGCCGGTTCTTTGGACATCGGCATACGAGGGGAACCGGACGATTGGAAATCACCTTCCCGCAGCGGCGGTTTCCAACCGCTGATCTCGTGATGGGGAAGGGGGGACAGATCATCGGCGCCAGCGACGAGCAGGGGAATCCGATTTCGGGTTTGGTCTGACCCGGATTTCTTCCCCGCAGGCCCCTATCAATCCAGGAGAGAAGCCCGATGCAATACCGTCAGCTTGGAAACAGCGGCCTCAGAATCTCGATCCTCGGCCTGGGCACCAACGTATTCGGCCAGCACGAGAGTTTCACCCACCACTGCGACGAAAGGGAGACGGCCGCCATTATCCACCGGGCGGCCGACCTGGGCATCAACCACATCGACACCGCCGACATGTACTCGCGCGGCGTCTCCGAAACCTACATCGGAAGGGCCGTCGCCGGACGGCGCGACCGTTTCGTCATCGCCAGCAAGGTGGGCCTGCGGGTGGGCGACGGCCCCAACGATGCGGGGCTCTCGCGCGGCCACATCATGAGCAGCATCGAGGGCACGCTTCGCCGGCTGGATACGGACTACGTCGACCTCTACTATGCGCACCGGCCGGATCCTGAGACGCCCATCGAAGAGACGCTCCGCGCCTTCGACGACCTGGTTCGCCAGGGGAGGGTGCGCTACGTCGGATGCTCCAACTACGCGGGCTGGGAAATCGCCACGGCGAGCGGCGTTGCCGAGCGGCGCGGATACGCGCCGTTCCTGGTCAGCCAGTCGCCGTACAACCTCTTCGAACGGTCGCTGGAAGCCGAGGTCCTTCCCTCCTGCCTCCACCACGGGCTGAGCATCGCCGCCTACTCCCCCCTGGCCCAAGGCGTCCTGACGGGCAAGTATCGCCGGGGCGCGCTGATCCCGCGCGGCACCCGGGCCTGGAAGAATCCGAGCCCCGTCCTGGCCCGCTACATGACCGGCGAGCGTCTGGAGATTGTCGAGCGTCTCGATGCCTGGACCCGGGATCACGGCCGCCGGCTGGGTGAACTGGCCATCGCCTGGCTGCGGGACAAGCCCTACGTCTGCACGGTCCTGGTGGCGGTCACCAGCATCGAACAACTGGAAGCCAACGCCGCGGCCGCCGACTGGACGCTCTCGCCGGAACAGGTGCAGGAAGTGGACGCCATCGCCGCAGGGAGCGGGGATTTCTAAGCGGAACTTCACTGCCCCTCAAGCCCTAGCAAATCATTGAAATAGCGCCGGT
>JAPPLF010000082.1 GCA_028874215.1 Acidobacteriota bacterium | reverse complement strand
GAACACGGCCCGGGAGCGGTCCGCCACATTGCCGTCAATGGGACTTTCCGTGCTCTTCGCAGCCCGTGGGTCCACGACGTGCACAGGTTCCACCCGGGACCGGGCGCGCGCGGCCCCTTAGGCGATCCACAACACTCCCCCGGTATCCGCTGGAATCCGGGCCGAGAGCCAGGTCCGGCCCCGGTCGATGCGGATGCGGTCTTGGCGCATGGGCGCGGTGGCCCGCTCCAGCAACGCCTGTCGGTGGTCCATGGCTTTCACAAAGCCGCCGTAGTGGGCGAGGTATTCCTGGTCGTTGGCACCGACGGCCTGCCCGATGCGGCGGATGGTCTGCTCCTGCTCCGGGGACAGAGGCTCGAACTCGGCCTCGGGACCCGGGGGGGACCAGCGCCGCAGGACCTTCCCGGCCCGCTCCTGCCGGAGGCCGTCGCGGGCCACCGCGACGACGTGCACCGGGTGGTCTTTTGCGCGCAGCGCGGCCCAGAGCCGGGCGTGCTCCGCCCCCCATGAGAGCATCTCCGAGTCGGTGTCCCGGCCGGGATCGACGTAGACGAAGGTTGCCCGGTCCTCCTCCAGGGCCAGTGGGAGCTTGCGGGGGAAGTAGCGGCTCCGCCCCTGGGCATGGCCGGCATAGTGCCGGCAAGGGAACAGCCGCCGGGAAAGGCCCAGCGCTTCGAGCGCCCAGGCCTTCTCCCGCCCGGTGGGAAGCCACTGCCGCTGGGGGTGATCGAGGACGTAATCGAGCGAGAGCAGCCGGCGGAGCCGGACCCAGGCGGAAGACCCGGGGTGGGGGACGCGCTCCAGTCCCAGCGCCCGGTACAGGGCCTTGGCGGCGATGCGGACGAGTCGCGTGGTGGTGGGCAGTCCGTCGAGGTCCTCCTCGACACCGTGGCGGCGTCTGAGGAGGAGGCGGACGAAGCGCAGGGCGCGGTTTCTCCGGCAGCGGAAATGGGCGCAGAACTGGGCGCGGGTGAACCAGCCGCCGTGGCGGCAGACCAGGGCGATCCATTCGGCCTCGGGTCCGTGCCAGCCGAAGCGCTCCAGCACGTCGGAGCCCGGCGCCGGACGGGGCGGTTCCAGAGCGGGGAGCGGAGGGGAGGCGAGCACCGGGGCAATCTGGCGGAGACGGATCCGTGGCGCCTCCCGGACGTCGGAACGGACCGAGGACGGCTCGGTGGTCCGCTCCTTGATCTCGCGGGCGCCGGAGAGCAGGGCCTCGCTCATGCGCCAGGCGTCGGCAGCGGCCCGGACCAGTTCCCGGGGATCGGACTCCAGGAGTTGGATCCAGTGCTTGGTGTAGAACTCCCCATTGCGGGGCCGGTGGCCGAGGCCGATCCGGACGCCGGTCATCAGGGCCGCGATCTCGGCCCGGAGCTCCTCGCGGGCGGCAGCAGGCAAGGCGGTCCCGTCCCGAAGGGCGGCGGCGAGGCCCGGTCGGTTCAACCGGTCCGGGTGGCCGGTCCCGTGGCCGAGTTCGTGAAGAAGGGTCTGGTAATAGCGCTGGGCGCCGACGAATTGGGAGGGCGGCGGGAGGACGATCCGGTCCTCTCCCAGGTGGTAGCCGGCCTGGTCGCCGGGTTCGTGGTGGCGGCTGACGCCGCTGGCTTCGAGAAGGCGCTCGACCCGTTCGTATACCTCCCAGGAAGGCGGGTCCCGGTCGTCGCGCGGCGGGAGGAACAGGCCCTCGGTCTGCTCGACGTTGAAAAGAGCGGCCGAGCCCTCTTCGGAGCCGTCCTCCACCGGCGGGGAATCAAGGTCCCCGGCCGGGAGGGGGAGGACGCCCGTCTGGTTCTTGGAAATCCGGCCCCCGGCGGCTTCGATCCGGTCCCGGGTGCCCCAGCGGGGGTCCGAGTATCCCCGCTCGGCGGCCCGGCAGAGAATGTGAAGTCCCTGGACCCCGGTGTAGGGTTGGCAGGAAGGGAAATGCTCGGGCCAGATCCGGTCCTCGGACGGCTGGTGTTGTTGCCAGGGGGACCGGCGGTTGCGGAGTTGGCCGAGAATCCGCCGGACGAAGGTCTCCAGGACCGTCCGGGGTTCGGGGGGTGGGACTCGGCGACGCCAGAGCATGAGGATCGCACCTCTTCCGGGAGTGCGGGTCCGGAATCAGGATCTCGTGGGTTGAGAATACACTCCGGAGAAAACCCTCGCCGGGATCTTCTCTGGCGGCTGGAGACGGATTCGTCGGCCGTAAGTGGAAAAAGGAGAAGGACAAGATGAAGAAACCTAGAGTGAGTGTTTTTTTCGGCGCTGGATGTCTATTGGTCGGGTGGCTGGTTGGCGGTATCTTCCCACCGTGCATGCACCCCGTCGCAGCACAAGCGCCGCCCGGGGAGTGGCAACTGACGTCCTCCCAGAACGCTAGCTTCGCATGGCTTCACAATACAAAGACCGGGAAGGTCTACCGCGTCTTTAATGGGTGTGGTGAAGCTGCACCAGACGGTTGTTTAGACCCGCTGCCTGTCGTCAACGAAGCAAGCAGCCGCCAATATATGCCAAGTGCGACCCAGCCCAAACGCGTCGGCTCTCCGTAGATACCACGGTGATATCTTCTGTGGTCGTCTGTGGCCACAATCGTGCGACGGATCAAAGAGCCCGGGTGGCGAAACCGGCAGACGCGCAGGACTTAAAATCCTGTGGAGGTACTGCCTCCATGTGGGTTCGACTCCCACCCCGGGCACTCTTTGAAAGCCGCTCGCCACAGGCCGCCCAGGAGATTGAAAGCCGGTTCCCTTCCCTTTCAGGCGATCTCTGGATGTCTTGGGTGGGACCTCGCGGCGGTAGGTGAGGTCCGGATTTCTTCCCGCTTCAGGTTTTGAACAGGTTCCCCGCTCCGACTACTTACTCCGCCGAAGGCGAAAACGAGACCATCACCAGCGTGTTGAACGAACTGGCGGGAAAGGGCGATTGCGGCGCCGTAGGAAGGGACTACAGAGTGTGCTGTGGAGCTTGGCCAGCAAAGAGATTGCAGGGAATGAGGGGTCCCTCAAAACCGGTTTCCGAAGCATCAACCGCTTCTCTAATGGAAAGGAAGGAACCGTTACCGGTTTATTCGACGGGAAACAAGCTGGCATTAGAGACCACCGCTCAGGTGGATTCCTCAGTTTTGATCCAGTCGCTTTGGATGCATCGGAACGACATCAGCCTTCAGTTGATCGAGGTAGTCGGCCCACTCCTGCATCATCTTTCGCCGTTCCGGGAGATAGGCCGTGCGATTGTAGGCCCGGCCGTTGGGGTCCCGCACCGCGTGGGCCAATTGATGCTCGATAAAATCGGGACGGAATCCCAATACTTCATCCAGGATCGTTCTCGCCATCGCCCGAAACCCGTGGCCCGTCATCTCCTCCTTGCCGATACCCATACGCCGCAGGGCGGCCAGAATGGCATTCTCGCTCATTGGCCGGGCTCCGTTGGGAGTGCGAGCACTTGGGAACACATAACGTCCATGGCCCGTCACAGGATGTAGCGCCTGGAGAATCTCGACCGCTTGTCGAGAAAGGGGAACGATGTGCGGGATGTCGGTCTTGCTGACGGTGTAACGCCACTCAGCGGCCTCCAGGTCGATATCCGACCACTGGGCGTGGCGTAGCTCCCCGGGCCGCACGAAGACCAAGGGAGCGATGCGCAGGGCGCAACGCACGATCAGCGTCCCTTGGTAGCCGTCCAGGACTCGCAGCAAGGGGCCGACCTGCTTCGGTTCCGTAAGGGCGGCGAAGTGGGTTCTCTTAACCGGCGGCAACGCGCCCCGCAAGTCACCGGACGGGTCACGCTTCGCCTTTCCGGTGGCCACCGCATAGCGAAACACCTGGCCACAGATCCGAAGCGCCCGGTGGGCACTTTCCAGAGCTCCCCTTTGCTCGATCCGACGAACAACGGCCAACAACTCAGGGGCGGTAATGCCGACAATCGGCTGGCGACCCATCCACGGGAAGATATCTCGCTTCAGTTGGCCCAGGACCCGGTTAGCATGACTGACCGCCCAGTTGGGAGTGTGCTTGGTGAACCATTCCCGAGCCACAGCTTCGAAACTGTTCGCCGACTGCTGCTTCTTCGCGGCTTCTTGCGCCTTGCGGTGCTCGCTGGGATCGATTTCTCGGGCCAAGAGTTCGCGGGCCTGAGCGCGCCGTCGCCGCGCCTCCTTCAGAGACACTGCAGGATAGACGCCCAGAGAGATGCGTTTCTCCTTGCCGGCGAAGCGGTACTTCAGCCGCCACCACTTGTTGCCGCGGGGGGATAATTCCAAATACAGGCCACCTCCGTCGAACAGTTTTCTGGCCTTTTCGGGGGGTCTAGCGTGACGAATAGCAATGTCGGTGAGAGGCATATGGGGCAACTCCTTTTGGTGTAATTTAACCTGCCCCCAATTATTGCCCCCAGATGCCCCCGGATGTCAAGAGATATTATCGGACGGATCTGGACAAGAAATCAGCGTAAGTAACTCATTATATGGACTATATTGGACTGTTTTGGATGTCTTTGGATGAAGAAATGGCGGAGAGGGCGGGATTCGAACCCGCGGTACAGTTACCCGTACACACGCTTTCCAAGCGTGCTCCTTAAACCACTCGGACACCTCTCCTGCCCGGAAAATTCAAGCCGTGAATTTTACTTCCTGGGTGGTTCCGGAACAAGCCCGCGACCCGGTCGAAACCCAGGCTGGACCTTACCCCGAACCGGAATCCGGCCAGTACGCGGAGGCGGCGTTCCCTCCCATGACGGCGGCCATTTCTGCAGGTTCCAGTTCCGTGTAGAAGCGCTCCTGGAGCCCCAAAGCACTGGCGTAGCTGCACTTGAGCAGAACGTGGGGGAAGTCGCTTCCCCAGATCAGCCGATCCGCGCCGAAGGCCTCGCAAAAGGCCCTGAAGAACGGATGGCAGTCCCGGTTCGGCCACGCCTGGCGGGAGTGGTAGTAGTAGCCGCTGACCTTCACCGATACCTGAGGATACCGGCTGAGCGCCAGCAGGGCCTGGAATGCCGGATCGCCCGTTCCGGCCGTCACGTCGGGATAGGCCATGTGATCGATGAGGAGGGGAACCTGGGGAAACCGCTCCGCCAACCCGGCCAGGGCCGGAACATGGTCCATCCTCATGAGCAGGTTGACCGCGATTCCCAGGTCCTGGGCGGCTTCCCAGACCGGATACGAAGCGGGCCGGCCGAAGGTCACATCCTCGCCGGGAACGTTGGGGCGAATTCTCAGGCCCCGGCAACCCCGTTCCTCGACCCAGTAGCGAAGGCGCCGGTCCGCGCCCTCCCGCCGCGGGTCCACGTAGCACACCGCCGCCAAGCGGTCCGGTTCCGCGGCGGCGCAGTCGGCCACGTAGGAATTGTCCTCGCCCGGGTAAAGAGGCTGCACCACGACGGCCCGGTCCACACCGTGCTCATCCATGTACTGCCGGAGCAGCTCCACCGGGACGTCCGACGTCGGACTGACGATGGTGGCGCCGGGATTGGGGTGGTCGGGAGCCGAACGCCAGACGTGGAGGTGCGCATCTACGATCATTCTTCGTTCCCGCAGACGGGATGGAATGGGCGCGTCCGCTGCCTCATTCCCCGCCCATCTTCTCCAGAGTCCAGAAGACGCCCGCGACGACCCCTTTGAGATCGTCCGGGACCGACTCGATGTGTGAGTAGTGGTAAATAGCCGTGATGAAGCGCCCCGGGGAGATCTCGACGGTCGGGGTCGTGAAGCCGGCCACGGGAGCCAGCAGGAACTTCTTGGACCGGTTCATGAGCGGGGTCCCGGAGCGGGTACCGTCGACCCAGGTCTGTCCGCCGTCCAGGCTGATTCGCGCCGCTCTGCGGGTATTTCCGGCGTGCCCCCAGGCATGGGTCACCACGACGACGTTGCTGGGGGTCCAATCGACCGTCCCCCGGTGACCGTACCATTCGGTCATTCCACCGGGCGCCAACTGGAAGGTCCGGCCGGCGTCCTTCGATTCGAAGAGCGCCCCCTGCTTGTAGTAGTGCATGGGGTTCCCGGTCTCCATCATCATCTTGGCGCCGTCCTCCCCGGGCCGGCCCAGGCGCTGGATCCGGGTCATGACAAAGACGTGGTCCGGGTCTCCGGGACCGATGGCCAGCGTCGACTCGTGGGCGTTCAGGTCGGTGTTGACCCGGGCCGGTTCCCCCCAGGTGACGCCGCCGTCGGTGGAACGCAAGACCACGTCCCCGAAAAAGTCGTCCGGCGTGCCTCCATACAAGAAGTTGGGTGGACCCACCGGATCGGTGGGTGGATGTTTCTTCTTGTACTCTTCACTGGAAACGACAGTGGTGTTGAACAGAAGGGTGCCGTCCGGCTGTTCGATGACGGCCCGATTTCCATCCTCATGGAATTTGATGTTGGGCGTCCCCGGCCCGAACCTGGTGAAGTCGGTCTCCGACCCGGTCCAGGTTTTCCCGCCGTCGTCCGAGTACGAGACGAACAGGTCCTGGCCGTAGAGACGCAGCTCCTTTTGGTTCGGCGGGTGCTCCCCGCTGGTCTGGTGGACCAGGAAGATCCTCCCCTTCCGGTTCACGCCCATTCCCTGCACCACCTGGTGGGGCCGGCCGAGGTCCACCGGCGAGGAGTTCCAGTTCTCGCCATCGTCCGCACTCGAATAGAGGGCAGGCGGATCGGTCTGAAGCGCCAGGTAGATGGTCCCGTCGGGATGCCGCGCCATGGCCATCATGGCCCGTTTGGACGCGCCTGCGGGGACGATGGTCACCAGCCGGTCGATCTTCACCGTCACGCGGTGATCCATCTTTTCTTGCTCTGCTTCCTGCGACGCCTGCTGGCAGGCAGGAAAGATCAGCAAGAACAGCGTCAGCCAGATTGGGATTCGATTCATGGGTTTTCGTCCTCCCGGAGCGAACATGGTGGTAGCGGCGACGGAAGCTACCCGAACTGAGCGACTTCCACGCCGTAGAGTGACATCCGAGGCCCAGAACGTTGGTCCATTGTCATGGCGGCCGCTGGCCGCCGTCAAGGCGCACATCCTACTGTATCTGCAAAATCTCACCGGAAATTCACTTCCGGGCGACGAAGAGCACACGGTTCGTTTCTTCGACCCGGCGATTGCGGCCAAGGGCAATACAGGAGATGTCCGTAAAGCGGCTGCGTTCGAGCGCCTGGACGACCGTGGAGACGGAATACCATGTCTGGAAAAGCCGAACCTCGACGGGACGGCCCCTGTCCCGGGATGGAATCGTCGCGTGGAACTCCGCCAAGCGAGTGTCCTCGCGATAAGTGGTCGTGACCTCCATGGTCGTCCCCGGATCATCGACTGTCCACGTGCCCGACCAAGACGTCAGATACTTGATCTCCGTGTTGAGATCGAAGGCAAACACGCCTCCTGAAGCGAGGCACCTTGCCACGTTGAGAAGAGCCGACTCGAAATCTTCCAGAGTCAGCAGATGATTGAGGCTGTCGAAAAGGGAAATAGCGGCATCAAACTTGCGAGACAGACCGAAGCGCCGGACGTCCGCGCAGACGAACCGACACCCGGGCGCATTGACGGCCGCATGGCGGAGCATCCCCAACGACGCATCGACACCAACCGTCCTGAAACCCTGTCGAGTCAGTTTCTCTGCGACCTGTCCGGTCCCGCAGCAAACATCAAGAACGTTGCTGTGGGGATGGAGATGGTCCAGAACCAGCCGGTCCACTTCCGGGAACCAGTTCAGGGAGTCCCCGCCCCAGTGCCTGTTGTAGACCGCGGCGAACTCATCGTAGTTCGACAGCATGATTCTTACCGACACTGATACACCGGGACTCTAATCCCTATTCCTCACCCAGAGGGCGCGATGATCGTGCAGAATTATCGCCTTCAGAGCGCGCTTGAGACGACAAGTGCGGTAAAGATCTGGCGGAGGAGATGGTTCCGTCCCACCAAGCACCTTTCCCTGGTGACTTATTCGAAGAACGCGAAGTCCTCGGTGTTGCGGAAGGGGAATTTCTGAGCTCCCAGCGAGTCCTCGATTCGAAAATATCGGCGCAACGCTTTGTGAACGTGTTTCGGGTGGATGATGGTTCCGTTGGCGTCGTCGCGCTGCAGTGTTTCCGGATGGATCTTGTGAGCAAAGTGCAGTGCGTCGGTTTCGCCGACCACTTGGTTGGTCCAGGTCTGATTCTTTTCCATCACGATGAAGCTGCCGATAGGCCAGTGATCCTTTCCGTTATCCACATTGTAGTGGTTGGTGCGGCCGAAATCCGATCCCATCACCACGACCAGCCGGTCGGCGACTTCATGCGTCTCTGCGAAATCCCACAGAAAGTCCACGGAATCGGTCAAGTTTCCCAACAGGCTGGTGTACTGCAGATCGTGATTGAAGTGCGTGTCGAAACCACCCTTTAACAAATCGGCACTGACGGCTACCTTCGCCTTGAACGCAAGGATCGTAAACAGCGCTTGACGCCGCAATTGGTTCTCGATGCTGTTGAATTCGCCTTGGAACCCTTCCAGTTGATCCAATTCATCGCGCGGTGGAATGAGGGAAGCATACGCTCTCAACCCCTCGGTCGCTTCCGATGAGAGCGCCCTTGCATAAAGCCCGCGGTTGCGGGCTGCTCTGGGCAACAGATGGGGATCCCCGGCCAACCGAGCGATATTCGCCGCCCGAAATGTCTGGAACCGTTCCCAGTCTGCCGAGTGAAGAAACCGGCCCGAATCCGACCACCGAGGGCGATTCGGGACCGCAACATTGCTAATCAGTTCCGGACGATCCATGCGGGTGTACGTTATCAACCCGGCCGGATCGGAAAACCCCCCAAAAGTGAGGTAGGCAAGCGACAACTCCGGTCCATATTGGGCCGCGAGCAACGCGGTCATGCTGGGATACCCTTCAGACACCCGGCCACTCCAGTTATGGATGACCCCCGTCGTGTGAGAATTCGTCTGTGCGTCGACCCCGTTGATGACCAACATCCGGTCGTAGTACTTTTCGAAAAACGCCGTGTTGTTGGCGAAGTCCGCGTAGAAGAGATTGCCCGCCTGCTGAGTCTCTCCGTTCTCGGCCCAGTGGTTGATGACCTTCTCGCCGGGCGTATTGGTCTTCGGATCGCAGAAACTCGTCGGGTCCCAACCCCCCTTCGCCTGCACGAAGATGAACAGCTTGCCGTCGTAGTCGGCCGCGTTCGCCAGTGGCAGGTGAAATCCCGACGCTGCACCGACCGCCGGGGCCAACAGACTTCTGAAAAAGGTCCGCCGCTTCACTTCACCCCCCTAGAAAAAGAGGTACCGGTAATCCGTCATCAAATACGCAAGCACGACGACCCACGTCTGGATTATAGGATCTCGCCGGCCTCGGTCCCACAAGTCAGCATCGTCCAATATTTCGTGCGCGCGTTCCCCATCGTATTCCAACTCTCCGTCCTCGTTTGTTTGCAGAACATCGTCAGCGATTCCTTCGAAGAAAAAATCATCGCGAATATCACAGGCAGTCATTGCACTCCGCCGTTCCCTCGTGTTACGTCTATGTTCCCACGTCTCCACAAACAACTGAAACGCGGCCTGCACATCGGGGGAATCGACCGATACCGTCACACCAAGGAGCTTCTCGTGCAGTTCGACCAGCTTTTCACGAATTTTTCTGGCGCCGCGGTTTGAATTCGGCAACATTTTCTGGTCAATCCCACCAAATAGACGCCGGTTCTCATCCGGCCAGAGCAAGAACTCGCGTTGAACAATGGGACAACTGGATTCAAGGGCATGGCTCTGGGCGACCGCCGCCATCGTCGGCGTCAAGTCGTACGACCGTTCCGTGACCGCATCCGAGTTGATCCCGCCGTAAAGCAGACGGTAGCCCTCAGAATCGGTCCACGAATTGACAGATTTTCCATAAACGAGGTTCCACCGTCTTGTGGGCTGCCGCCCCCAACTGTATCCGGTGATGGCTTGAGTCTTCCATGCCAACTCTTCGGGCGTCAACAGCCTCTCGACGCCGGCGTTTTGCAACGCCACCGTCCGCACCGGATCGTCGTCGGAAACCGATTCCGCACGAAACCAGGGCGAAAGCACGATCTCCACGAGAAGATCTTTCAGATTGTAAGGGTCCCCACCCTCGATACCCGTCCGGAACGCTTCGGCGAGTCGCTCCACCTCGCCGGATTGGGCGTTGGCGGCCAGCAGCATCCCTTCGAACCCGCTGTCGTTTTCGTCCTCCGGCGGCACCGTGACCTCGACACCCATGATCGCCGGCCACCAGAACTTCACAGTCGCTTCGGCGAAACGGTCGTCAGCCACGATTTGCTCGGCCAACCATTGCACACTGTTTTCCGCGTCCGGTGCGATCAGTCCGTTGAAGCCGGGTCCACGCATATCGCGATACCAACTGTCACCCTTTCGATAGGGCGTGTACCCGCCATCCGGAGGTTCCTTGTAGAATTCGTCCAGCGAGTCCAGACCTCCCCTTTCGTCTCGGTATTGGCCGTCTTCCCCGTAGTTCTGATACGTGCCGGCAACCGGATCCATGACGGTGTGGCACACCGTGCATGCGGAATTGTTCATCGTGGGGTTATTGGTATCGGCGAGAGCGACGGGATCCGTCGTTCGCGACGCCGACTTCTCGATATCCACATCCAGAAAGTGGTAGTACGTCCAACGCGAACGGGCGCGGTTGCGGTTCGTAGGGGTCGTGGGGTAACGCAGCAAGAACACGGTCGTATTGAGAATCCCTGCGTGAGGATAGTCGGTAATCAGGTTTCCGGGATCGACGACACGGGAACCGATCTCCGGGTCGCTTTCAAAAACCATCGAACCATCGTCCCGGTAATAGCTGACGATTTCCGATGGTGCAAATTCGAGCCAGTCATTCACATCCTTGAATTCCGTGGACGCGCCGTACGCCTCCGACGCCATCGGATTCGCCATGATGTAGTCGGCGGTCAGAACTTCCGTGTAGGGAAGATCCTTCTCCACCACATGTGCGATCAACTCCAGCGGGGCGCGCGCGATGCCGTATTGGAGTGACTCCCACCACCGCTTATATTCTGCATCGTACCACCTGTCATAGAATCCTCTTTCGCGCGCTTCCATGGCCTTCGTCCAATGCAGATTCACCAAATCGACGAATCGATGATCCAAATACCAAATCACGTTCTCGCCCAAGTGCCGATCCGTGAGCAACCGATCATTGCTCGCCCGAATCAGGAATTCGTGAAATCCCGGACCCGTCATCCGATTCCGGATCGCCGTCCGCAGGTCCTCCTCGGTGCCGTTCTCAACAGCTTCACGTTCCTCCCGGGTCGGGATCGTTCCGCCGAAGATCAACGCAGCGCGCCACAACGTTTTCCCCGGCGACGCCATCGTGACCGTGTCGAACAATGTGTCCGGGGACAGGCCGGAACCGGAATCGCCACCGTAGCCCAGCAGGCTAAGGAAGGTTTCCATGTTGGCGAAGTCGTCCGATCCGGCCGGCACCTGAATCCCGCCGCCGTGGCCCACCCCTTGGATCTTGTTCAGGATCAGATTGCCGCCGTCCTCGACGTCAGCCAGAAAATTCTCGAAAACGGCCAGGTTGAGGGTCGCATGGTCGGCGTTGGAAGACGGATGGAGAATCAGCCGGGTGTGGCCCGACACGCCCCCTTCGACATGGCAGTTGACGCACTTCGCCTGCACGATCGGTGCGGAAATGTGATTCTGAAAAAAGTCCAGTGCCGATTCCGCCTCCGACTCCGTTTCATCTGCCGTTACGGCATACCTCCTGGTGTCGGACTTCAGCAACGCTCCGCGCAAGTCCAGCAAAATCGGTGTCCCGATCCGGCCGTCGCTCAATACAGGACACATGGAGTCGACGCCCGTACGATCCGGGGTGGATGCGTACATGGTGTTCTCCATACGTTCGTGTGCCCGGGCGAGTCGGAGTTCATAGGCACGTCCGGCTCGAGTCAAGTCACTCCCGGGAGCGGCCGAGGCGTTCTCCAGGATCGGAGATAGAGCAGGAAAAATAGCGATGGCCACTACGGTCAGCAGTCGTAGCGCGAACCTCTTGAGGGTTACGAAAGACACAGCTTATGCACCCAAACCATTCTTCGATCTGCCAAATATCAGTAATAGGCGTGGCGGAGGAGGTGGGATTCGAACCCACGTGCCCGGCTCATCACCGGACAACCCGATTTCGAGTCGGGCCCGGTACGTCCACTTCGGTACTCCTCCGACGATCATTAGAGCCAATCTGCCGGTTCCAAGTCAAGGAACGGAGCCCGCTCCGGGCAGCCCTCCGGCCCGCTCCCGTCACGGTTTGGGAGTGGTATAGTATGGAGCTTCGAAAGTCCCTCGACGACCGGATCGACCCGGATTCCGGCCCTCGCAACGGGACTCCGGCCTCCTCTCCGAGACGGCGGGTTCATCCATGAGCTACGTGGTTCTGGCACGGAAATGGCGCCCTCAGACCTTCGATGAGGTCGCGGGCCAGGAGACCGTCACCCGGGCTCTGCGGAACGCCCTCCGCAGCGGACGCATCGCCCATGCCTTCCTCTTTTCGGGCGTCCGGGGAGTGGGCAAGACCACCACGGCCCGGATTCTGGCCAAGGCCCTGAACTGCGAGAAGGGGCCGACCGAGGAGCCTTGCTCCCGATGCGTCTCCTGCACCGAGATCGCCGCCGCCAACAGCCTGGACGTCCTGGAGATCGACGCCGCTTCCAACACCGGCGTAGACAACATCCGGGAGCTTCGCGAGAGCGCCCGCTACACGCCGGCGCGCGACCGCTTCAAGATCTACATCATCGATGAGGTCCACATGCTCTCCAACGCGGCCTTCAACGCGTTGCTCAAGACCCTTGAAGAGCCTCCGCCTCACGTGAAGTTCATCCTGGCCACGACGGAACACGCCAAGATCCCCGTCACCATCACCTCCCGCTGCCAGGAATACGACCTCAAACCGATCCCCTTCGTGCTGATTCTGGAGCACCTGAAACGGATCTGCGCCAGCGAGGAGATCGAGATCAGCGATTACGGCCTGAGGGCCATCTCCTCGGCCGCCAAGGGGAGCATGCGGGACGGCCAGTCGATTCTGGAGCAGATCACTTCGCTTTCGGGTAAGCAGGTCTCCGACGAGGACGTCCGCGTACTGCTGGGCGTGGTGGACGAGAAACTTGTGGCCGGACTCGTGGACTGCATTCAGGAGCGGGACGCCCAGGCCCTGCTGCAGCGGATGCAGGATGCCGTCGAGTCCGGGGTCGATCCGTTGAACCTGGCGGGCCGGATGCTGGCCCATGTCCGCAACCTCATGGTCTTTCAGGTCAGCGGTTGGGAAGAACGATTGCTCCAACTTCCCGACAGCCAGAAAGAGGTGGTGACGCGGCAGGCGGAGGCGTTTTCGACGCCCGATCTGATCCGGTTCTTCGACGTGCTCACCCGGTGCGGGGGAGAGATGCGGTGGCACCCCAATCCGGGCCTTCACCTGGAAATGGCCTTCATGAAGCTTATCGAGCTGGCCGGACTTCCCCGCTTGGAGAGCGTCCTGGAACAACTCGAATCCGGTCGTTTCCAAGGAACCGCACGGACACCCGAAAATCCTCCGGAGAGCCGGGATCTGTTCGGGAGCCGACCCGCTCCAAGCGGACCGGCCCCAGCGGCCAAGACGACTGCCGCGCCCGCCCCGGCCGCCTCTCCCGCCCCCCCCGAACCGGCCCGGTCCGAGCCTGTCCAACAGGCACAGGGTTTTCGGGAACGGCTCCTGGCCGCCGTCCAGGATCAAGCGGGACTCTATAATTCGTTGCTGCACTCCTCCGACAGCCAGGTTCAGGACGGAGATCTGATCGTCGTCTTCCCCGCCTCCGAGCAGGTCCACGCCGGCTTGGTTCAGGAAAAGGCGCAGCACCTCGCCGAACTGTCGGGACAGTTGACAGGATCCCCCTGTAAGCTTCAGATCCGGTTCCAGGAAGCGGAGCCGTCGGGGAAGGATGAGGAAGAGGACCTTGCGGAGCACCCGAAGGTCAAGGCATTTCTGAAGCGGTTTCCGAGCAAGGTGATTGTGGAACGCAACCCGTAGCCCTCTTCACGGTACGCGTCCAGCCGATTCCATGGCGTTTCGATCCACACGCTCACAGGAGTAAACGCGCATGAAGATGCGAAAAAAGAACATCAAGGGCCTCATGAGGCAGGCTCAGATCATGCAAGAGCAGTTGCAACGCCAGATGCACGAGAGCCGCGTGGAGGCCACCAGCGGCGGCGGGGCCGTCCATGTCGTTATGGACGGATCCAAGAAGATGCATTCCATCGTAATCGATCCCGACGCCGTGGATCCGGAAGACGTGGAGATGCTCCAGGACCTGGTCCTGGCTGCCGTCAACGAAGCGGGACGCAAGGTCGATGAGATGATGAGTTCCCGGGTCAGCAATCTGACCGGCGGAATTTTTTGACCCGCATCTCACTGGGAGGAGTCATGGACACACACCGCCCGGACCCGATCAACAGACTCGTCGACGAGTTGAAGCGCCTCCCCGGCATCGGCCCCAAATCGGCGCAACGGCTGGTCTTCCACCTGATCCGTCAGCCCGACAGCGAATGCAACCGGCTCGCCCAGGCCATCGGAGAACTCAAACGCAGCCTGGTGTTCTGCGCGGTGTGCAATCACATCGGCGGAACCGATCCCTGCTCCATCTGCAAGCAGGTCAATCGAGACCGGGAGACCATCTGTGTCGTGGAGGAGCCCTTCAACGTGCTCTCCATCGAGAAGACGGGCCAGTACCGGGGCCTCTACCACGTCCTCCACGGAGCCATCTCTCCCATCAACGGAATCGGCCCCGAGGATCTCAAGTTGCGGAACCTCTTCGAGCGCTTTCGCGACGGCGAGGTCAAGGAAGTGATCGTGGCCACCAATCCCACCACCGAAGGAGAGGCCACGGCGCTCTATCTTTCCAAGCTCATCAAGCCCCTTGAGATTCGCGTTTCCCGGATCGCGCTGGGCATCCCCATCGGGAGCGACCTGGAATACACCGACCAGTTGACCCTGACCCGGGCTTTGTCCGGGCGCCAGGACCTCTGACCGCCCTCTCGCCGCCGACCGGCGAAGACTCCTTGTTCCTCATACCCCCGGGAAACCGGTAAAGAGGCTGAATCTCAAATAAAAAATGCCTGCACCACCCGGAGGCGGTGCAGGCATTTTCGTCACTTTATGATCATGGACCGGACGGGACTCCATCCAGCCCGTGAGTCTGGGGTTTACGGAACGTAGAGTTCCACTTCCACCCGGCGATTCTCCTTGCGTCCCTCGCGCGTCTTGTTGTCGGCGATGGGCATGGATTCGCCGGCGCTCTTGGTGGCGATCCTGGAATCTCCGACACTGTGCTGAGTGGTCAGATAGGCCTTCGCTCGCTCGGCGCGCTTGGTTCCGGCCCTCATGTTGCCCTTCTCGCTGCCCACGGAGTCGGTGTGGCCCGTGATGGTGGCCATCAGGCTCGGGTTCTGCTGCAGCTTGAGGGCGATTTCGTCCAGCTTGGCCTTGGCCACGTTGTTCAGTCGGCCGTTGACCTGAATGACGATATTCTCGCGGACCTTGAAGGAGGCCGTGGCCATTCCCTTTCCGCCCCGATCGTCGCTGGCCGTGACCGAAACCGCGTGAGAGCCGCCGCCCATTCCGCTGGTGTTGACCGTGTAGTTGCTGCCGGAACCGGACATGCTGCGTCCGTTCACCGCCCAGGCGTAGGTGATGGGATCTCCTTCGGCATCGCTGGCCTTGGCCATGGCCTTGACCGCCTCACCCATCATGACCTCCGACTTGTCGAGGCTCAGGGTCACCTTGGGATCGGTATTGGGCCTGCGCGCGACGGTCACGTTGAAGGTGCAACTGGCCGTCATGTTGTCCGAGTCCTTGACCGTCACCGTGGCCCGGTGGGCTCCGACGGAACGGCCGGTGGTCCCGAACTGGAAGCTGGCCATGTTGCCGCTCACCGAACTCCCGTCAACTGCCCAGGAGTAGGTCAGAGGATCGTTGTTGGCATCGGATGCGCTGGCCTTCAGCGTAATGCTCTTCCCCTCGGTCACACTCACCGAGCTGGGGTTGCAGGCGATGGTGGGCTTCTGCTTGTTCTTCTCGACTGTAACGTCGATGGAGCAGGTCTCCTGCAGCTTCCGGTCGTCGAGCTCAGCCGTGACCTGGACCTTGCCCGGCTCCAAGCCGGTCGCGTCGAAGGTGGCGGAAACCGAAACCGGTGTGTTGGCATCCTGGTCCAACGAGCCTCCCGACACCCTTCCCTGCGTGGCGGACCACGTAAGCGTCAACTTGTCGCTGTCTCCACCGAAACCGAAACGGTCGGGATCGGAGGCCTGAACCGTCAATTGCACGGAACTGCCCGCGACTACCGAAGCTGTGCCGGCACCGCAGTCAATCTGGGGCGGACGATTCACACAACCCGTCGCTACCAGAACCGCAAGACCCAGCACTGATACCGCCAGGAACCGTTTTCTCCAAGCCATGACATTTCCCCCCTGTGGATGAATTCGAAGAACTATGCTCAGTCGGCATTATACAGACGAGGTTTCCAATGTAAATACCCCAAGAGAGCCAAAAAGCCCGACGACTTCATGTCTCACGGAATACCGCCGCGTGATCAGGTCCAGTTGATGCAGACGCCGATCATTTCCGCCTCTCCCGCGTCCATCCTGGCATAGACGTCCGGCAATTCCTCCCATTCGAACTGGTGGGTGATCATGGGAGAAAATTGCAGAAGTCCGCGGGAGAGGTAATCCAGAGTCAAAGCAATGGACCGCCGGCGGTCCCAGCGTTGCCCTGCCGGCGGGTGTCCGTAGGAGGTCTTCAAGGAGAGGTTCTTGCGCAAATAGGGATAGTTCACCGGACTGAAATGGGGCTGGTCGGTGTGGCGGGCCACCACGACGACCCTGCCCCCGGGACGGGCGATGTCCAAACCCGTCTCGACGGCCTTCCAGGTGGAGGCCGCCTCCACCACGAGGTCGGCTCCTTCTCCTCCGAAAAATTCCATGATTCCATGGGTGAAGCCCTCCTCGACCGGGCTTCCGGTCCAATCGGCTCCCATGGTTCGGGCCACCCTCAGACGGCTCCGGTCCAGGTCCACCACCGCCGTCCGGCAACCGAAGACGCGGCAGTAGGCCAACGCCGAGAGGCCGATGAGCCCCGATCCGATGATGGCCACATTCTCTCCGGGCATGACGTCACCTCGCCGCAGGGCGATGTGAGCCACTTCCACGATGCTCAGGAAAACTCCGAGATGGTCCGGCACGGCGTCCGGAAGCCGAGTGGCCGAGTCGGCTGGCGACACTGCCGCCTGCTTGTGGGTCTGCGGAACGAAGACCCGGTCGCCGGGCCGGAAACCGGAGACGCCGGATCCCGCTTCCACGACTTCTCCCACCATGGAATATCCGTTCTCCACCGGAAACTGCAGCGGAAAACCCGGATACAGGTACTTCCTCTCCCGGTCCACGGGAATCCCGCGATAGACGCGAAGTTCGGTCCCCGTGCTGATGGCGGTCATCCGCGCCCGGACCAGCAGGCCGCCGGCCGGACAGTCAGGATCGGGAACCTCCTGGAACCGGGAGTTTCGGGGACCGGTGACGATGAGTCGCTTGGACATTCGAGCTTGCGCCTTTCCCAACGCAGCACACTATAATGAAATTTGCCTTTTGCCATACGACGGGTGCGGTTTCAACAGTCCGTGGCGAAAGTCCCGCGAGCACCGAGACTGTTCCTGCGCCCGCCGGACAAGGCGCTTACGGCGCGCATACCGGGAGTATGTGCCCGAATCGCAACGTAGTCCGCGCCTGTGCAGGGACGGTCGAATGCCGTGACGACTTTTGCCGCGGGCTGTTAAGGAGGGTCCATGAGTTACCAGGAATACAGGGCGGACTACAAGCGGGATGGCCATCTCGTCATCCGGCAGTTCTTGACAGAGGACGAGTTCCAGGAACTTTCCGACAACGTCGACCGCTTCATCCGGGACGTCGTGCCGGGATTGCCCCCCAGCAAGGCGTTTTACCAGGACCCCGAAAAGCCCGAGACCCTGAAACAGCTCCAGGACATGGAGGAAGACCCCTTCTTCCGGGATTTCCTCGGTCATCCGAAGCTGGTCTCTCTCGCCGAGACGCTGGTGGGTGAGCCGGTCAGAGGAAATACGGAATGGTTCAATAAGCCACCCAACACCCGGCACCCGACGCCCCCTCACCAGGACAACTACTACTTCTGCCTGATCCCCTGCAACGTCGTGACCCTCTGGCTTCCGCTGCAGCCGGTGGACGAAGAAAACGGTTGCCTGCGATACGTCACGGGCTCCCACCTGGAAGGCTACCGCCCGCACAACCCGACGGAAGTCATCGGCTTCTCCCAGGGAATCACCGACTACGGCCCCCGGGACCGTCTCCGTGAACACCGGGTGGTGCTGCAACCCGGCGATCTGGCCGCCCACCACGGGATGATGATCCACAGTGCGGATCCCAACCGTTCCAATCACCGGCACCGTCCCGCGTTCGCAGTGGTCTACAAAGGGGTCAGTTGCCGCATGGACGAGGACGCGGCCCGCCGTTACCGGGACAACCTTCGAAGACAGCATCAAGAGGCCGGAATGGCCTGAACCGGTTGCCGGGCTTCTGCCGGATGATTCTCGCAACTGTCCTGATCGGTTTCCTGCTCACCCTGCCGCTGGCGGGCCAGTCCGCTCCCCTTTCCATCGGTTCCGAGAAACAACTCTTCCTGGACCAGCGGCTGATCCAGTCGAGCCGGAACGTGGAGCTGGTGCTGAACCTTCCCGAACAACCTCGGGAGAATCTCATCCTCAAGGACCGTCCCTGGGAACAGGGGCGGGCGGGCGGGTACGCACATGTTCTTCGGGACGGCGCCCTGTACCGCATGTACTACAACAGCTTCGACCGCTCCTACCGGCTCCGTTATTTCTGTCTGGCCGTCTCCCACGACGGCGTTCACTGGACCAAGCCGAATCTCGGCCTGGTCCCGTACGCCGGGAGGTTCGATACGAACATCATCGGCCTGGACGTCTTCGGCAGCCCCTTCATCGATCTTTTCGACACGCCGGACCGGCGATACAAGCTCTACTCGCGTGTCGGGCGGGCACGGGGAGAGCGCGATCGGATCATGCAGGACGACTCCCCCGATACGAGTTCGTTTTCCTGGCCCCCGGCCCGGGACGCCGATCCCCAGAGCGTCTACCTGCTGTACTCGGGCGATGGCGTCTACTGGCAGCGAGACCCGGAGCCGGTGATGCCCTTTTACGTGGGCGCGCCCACCTCGGTCTTCTGGGACGAAGACACCGGCGTCTGGGCCATCTACCCCCGGGCCTATCTTCCCCGCAACCGGGTGCGGGTCTTCAGCCGGACCACCGCCGGCAAACACGGGCTCGGTGAAGCCTTCGACCTGGACCTCATGTCGCCGGCCCGCCGCCGGCTCGGGCGACAGACCGGATCTCCGGTCACCGGCCTGCTGGACGAACTTCCGGTGGTGCTCAAGCCGGATCTCCAGGACCCCGACGGCATGCAGGTCTACACCATCTACGCTTACAACTACCCGGCTCAGAACGCCTACGTGGCGTTTCCCAGCATGTGGTATTCCAGGCGCCCGGACGACTTCGATCGCGTCGACCCGGGAGCCACTGACACTCTGGAGATCCAATTCACCTTTTCGAGGGACGGTATCGTTTGGCAGCGGCCCTTCCGGCAGCCCCTGATCTCCCTGGGTTCGCCAGGGTCGGCCTGGGAGCATCAGATCTATGGGGCCGGACTGGTCGAGAGCGGCGATCAGCTCTTCTTCTACTACAACGGTCTACCCAGCGAGCATATGACCATGGACAAGTCTGCCGACTGGACCTGCGTGACCGCCCGGGCCATCTTCCGCCTCGACGGTTTCGTCTCGGCCGACGCGGCCTACGAGGGAGGAGAGCTTACGACGCCGCTCCTCACCTTCACCGGTTCCAGGCTCCAGTACAACGCCAAGACCGGCGGCGGCGGTTTCATCCGCACCGAGATCCTGGATCCCGCCGGCGCTCCGATCCCCGGCTTCACCTTGGCCGAATCGCACCGCGTCAACGGCAACAGCGTCCGCCACCTGGCCTCCTGGAAAGGCTCCCCCGACGTTTCCTCCCTGGCCGGGCAGCCGGTGCGCCTGCGCCTGGTGATGAGGGACACGAAGCTCTTTGCCCTCCAGTTCGTCCGCTGATCGGGCATCCGGCCGATTCCACCCGAATCAGCCTGGCGGGCTCAGGTAGGGAATGGTCTGCGGGCCCTGGGGCAGGACTCCGAGGCGGGCATCCGGACCGGCTTCGTCCAGCAACTCCAGCACGGTGGCCTCCAGATCCCGAACCGGTTCCAGGTGCGCGCTCCGAACCTGGTGGGGGGTCAACCCGTCCGATTTCAGCAGGACGCGGGCCTTGAGCTGGATCTGGCTCTGGATCTGGACCTGCCACTGGTCGTGCGTGGTGACGTCTTCGCAGCGGATCCGATCCAGAAAACTGGCGGGATCCGTGGTCGAGGCCAGAAGCTTGCGGTACTCGCCATGTTCCGGGATCCCGTCGGAGCACTCCGCGGCACAGACGATGGCGCCTCCCCGGCGGACGATTCGCGACGCCGCCGACATCCCCTTCACCGACTGATAGAGATTCAGGTCCAGGGGATAACCGCTGTTGGTGGTGACGACCACGTCGAAGGGCCGGGCCACCGGCTGCATGGCCGTTTGCCTGGCAAAGCGGCATGCGGACCCGTGGGCCCGGAAGATCTCGCCGGCATGCACGCTGCTGATCTCATGATCCCGATTCAAGGTGACGTCCAGACTGAAGTCCACGCCGGAGAGCGCGGCAGCTTCGCGGATGGCGTCGTGAATGGGATTGCCGCGGGTGATCCCCCAGGTGGCTCTCGGATGGGCGATCAGGGGAGCGCTGTGGAGTTCCATGATGGTGTCGAACCCGGCCAGGCCCGGAGCCACCAGTTTCGGTCCGCCGCTGAACCCGGCGAAGAAATGGGGCTCTACGAAGCCGGTGGTGATCCGCACGTCGGACTCGAGCCAGATCGAGTTGAGCCAAACCGGAATCCCGGAGGGAAGGGCGCCCCGGTAGCTGAGCGTTTCGGGACGGAAGGACTGGTGATTGACGACCCTGTAGTTGCGGACCACTTCCGCTCCCAACATGCCCTCCAATTCCTCGACGGTGTTGGAACGGTGGGTGCCGGTGGCCACCAGGATGGTGACCTGATCCCTGGGCACGTGCTCCAACTCGGCCAGCAGCACGGGAAGAACCCGGGAACTGGGCATGGGGCGCGTGATGTCGCATACCGAGATGGCGACGGTCTGGCCGGATTGCGCCAACTCTCTCAGGGGGAGTGTGCCCATGGGACTTCGGAAGGCTTGCCGGAGCGCCTCCTCTTCGCACGGGACTCCAGGGAGATACGAGGGCTCCAGAACCGTCGTCCCCTCCGCGGGAAGCTCCACCTCAAGACCGTTCTTGCCGTACGCCAGCTCAACCCGCACGAATATCCTCCGATTTCCGTCCCGTAAAGGGGCTTCCGGCTCTCCTGGGGGAGACTCCCTCCCCGGCGCGGCGATTCGTCCTGAGGCGGGAAAAGAAGTCCTGCAGCAACCGGCGCGCTTCCGCTTCCCGGACGCCCGGCACCACCTCAGGGGCGTGATTGAACAGACCCGGCTTCAACAGGCCGACTCGGGAGGATACGGCTCCCGCCTTCAGGTCCGGGGCGCCGTAAAACAGCCGCTCCACCCGGGCCCAGACCAGGGCGCCGGCGCACATGGCGCAGGGCTCCAGCGTCACGTAGAGGTCCGAGCCGGTCAATCGATAGTTGGACAGAAGCTCGCCCGCTCTTCGCAAGACCAGGATCTCCGCATGGGCCGTGGGGTCGGATTTCTGGATGCTCCGGTTGTGGTCCCGCGCAAGAAGCTCCCCATGGCGCACCAGCACGGCTCCTACCGGCACCTCTCCTTCACGGGCGGCCTGCCGGGCCTCCTCCAAGGCGACCTCCATCCAACGATCCACCGCTTCCGTCCCCATCGGATTCCCAATTCCCCGAGTTGTGCCCGTTCCGGAAAGCATAGCAGTCCGCGCTGAAGCTCCGGCGCCTCCGAAGCGGGCCGCGTGGCCGACATTCACGCAATGCCCTGACCCCGGTCTTCGTCCGTAACGTGAATCAGGCCGGACGCTAGTGCGACGGCCGGGGCCTTCCGAGCCCGAGTGCCGACGATTCGACGTTTTCCTCCGTCGTTCGTACTGCACCAACTCTCGAACGCGACCCCCACTTCAAGACACTATCTCCTGCAACAGAAAACCGGTCTTGTCACTCAGCTTCTGCGTCAGGTCCAGGTCCGGTTCGAAACCCACATGGCGGTATTGAACCCGGCCCTCCTTCCCGATAATTATGATCGTCGGGTATCCGGACACGCCGAAATCAGCGCTGACCAGCCGGTTTCAGACGACCGGAAATTCATATTCGCTCTCCTTCATGAAACTGCGGACTTTGTCGTCGTTCGTGTCGACACTGACAGCGAGAAAGACGACTTCGGACCAGTCCGCCCATCGATCGACCGTTGCCTGAACTCCGTGAGGAGGTTCCAGTGGGAACGGGACCGACGATTCGACGATGGTCCGGTCGAGAATTCGGCCAGCAGGAGCCCCTCTGCATCCCTGATTACTGTTGCCGGCGCTACCGTCAAACTCGAGGAACCATTCAGATGTCAGTCGACTTTCCCAAGATCACGCATCACTGCCGGCAGCGATTCACAGGCTCGCTGCTGACCCTCACCTTGAGCTTGGCCCTGCTAGCCACCCCAGAGCAAGCCGGAGCGCAGATCGTCGCCGTCTGCGACCGAACCCCGGAGGTTCGCGACGAGATCGTGAAGCTCGTGCCGGAAGTCAGTGATTGCGCCGATGTGACCGAGGCCCATCTGGCTGCGATCGAAGGCGAGTTTTTTCACGGCGGCTGGAATTATATTTTGGGCGATTGGGCTGGCGGCCCCTTCCCCGTGCGGGCGGCCCCTCCACAGGTAGAAGAGTTGAGAGCCGGCGATTTTTCCGGGCTCTCCTCGCTGGAAGTTCTTTACTTGGATCGTACGCCTTTAGCCAGTTTGCCGGTTGGAGTCTTCGCCGGGCTCTCCTCGCTGAAAGAGCTCCACCTAGAGCGCACTCAATTGAGCACGCTACCGGTTGGGGTCTTCGCCGGGCTCTCTTCACTGAGATATCTCAATCTGTTCCAGAGCCAGTTAAGGATCTTGCCGGAAGGGGTTTTTTCCGGCCTCTCCTCGTTGAAAGGGCTCTATCTATTCCAGAATCAGTTGAGCATCCTGCCGGAGAAGATTTTTGCTGGGCTCTCCTCGCTGGAAGAACTCCACTTGGCCAACAACCAACCTGCCAGCCTACCGGAGGGGGTTTTCACCGGTCTCTCCTCACTGGAACGTCTTATCCTGACTAACAATCATTTGGACGAATTGCCGCAGGGGATCTTTCTCGACCTTGCCTCGTTGAAGGAGCTCGATCTGAATAAAAACGATCTGACCAGTCTCCCAGTCAACGTCTTCTCTAGTCTTTCACTACTGGAACGGCTCAAGCTGAACCACAATCTGTTGAGCACCTTGTCAAGGGGGGCTTTCACTGGACTCTCATCACTCACATCGCTTTCCGTGCAAGGTAATCGGCTGGACCATCTTCCGGATGGGGCCTTCTCCGGTCTCTCCTCACTTGAAGAACTCAAGCTGAGTTTCAATCAACTGACACGTTTACCCGTTGGGGTCTTTTCGGGTCTTGCCACACTCAAGACGCTCTCCTTGTCGACCAATCAATTGACTCGTCTACCGATTGCCGTCTTTGCCGGCCTCTTCTCGCTTGAAAGGCTCTCGTTACGTCACAATCAACTCGTCGAACTGCGCGCTGGGACCTTCGCCGGCCTCTCTGCGCTGAACCTGCTCGACCTATTCGATAACCAGTTGGCTGATTTGCCTGCGGAGCTCTTCTCAGGTCTATTCGCGCTTAGAACGCTCTTTTTGGGTCGCAATCAGTTGACGCATTTGCCAGCGGGAATTTTTTCCGGTCTTTCCAATTTAGGAGATGTGCGCGCAGAACCCCGCGCCGATCCATTGGCCATTCGGGTTTCACTGGAACGGGTAGGAAGAGGTCAGTTCAAGGCCAAGGCTCACACGGGAGCCCCCCGGAATACCGTCTTGACCGTTTCTGTCGTCAACGGTGTGATCAACGGTGGTTCCAACAGCATCACCATTCCTCCTGGCAGCATGGAAAGCTCTGTGGTCTCGGTTTCCCGCCACCCAAGAACATCCTCTGCCGTTTCAGTGGATATCGACAGCTATCGCCGGAACCACCAATCCTATTCCTACCCCTATCTTCCAGGCCTTGAACCCGTCATGTCCCCCGATTTGCCGCTGGTCGTTTTGGAACCTGGAGTTGACACGGATTTTGAACTGACCTTTGCACATTTTGGGAACGGAACGTCGATCCGATCCGAACTCGTGCTGGTGAACGTGGGCTCACTTCCGCTTCTTCCCGCAATCTTTTTTTACGACAAGGCGGGACACCTCATTGTCCCGTCATCGGTGGTGGACGTCCGGAACAATCTCTATATCCGGTCCGACGGAGGCTTGAGCGTGTGGACAGCCATCCCTTCCCAGGGAGAGATTACAATCTCCACCCATGGGAGAGGGGAGTTGGTCACGGGATCGGTAAGGGTTGTAGCCGCCGGTCCCATGGGCGGGGTGTTGCGCTTTGACGGACCGGATATCGGCGTCGCCGGAGTCGGGTCCAGCCCGGCCTTACAAGACATCGTCTTCCCCGTGCGCCGCCAACCATCAGGTGTCAATACCGGAGCAGCGATCCATAGCCTGGAACGGCATCCCACAATTGTGAACTGCCAACTGATGCAAGACGGAGAGATGCTGGAAGAAACGGCGGTTCTGCTGGCCGCCAACGGTCAATCAGCCTGGTTCATTGATGAGATGTTCTCTGCAACCGAGACATCGAGCTTTGTGGGGTCGGTGCGCTGTACTACTCCTCGAGATGAGTTGTTCACGGGCGTGGCCCTGGAGATGGACTTCCAAAACCGGGTATTCACTACCCTGCCGGTGGTCCCTATTCCGTCGAGGCGAACACAGGACTACACCCAACTGCACTTCCCCCATTTCGCCAATGGTTCCTCCATCACTTCCGACTTGGTGTTAATGAACGTGGCCGCAGGGCCGATTCGTCCAACTATCTATTTCTACGATGGCGCAGGCCGCCTCACTGACCCGGAATCGGTGGTGGATGTCGGAGAAGATCTTCAAGTCCGCGTTGACGGAGCCCTGACCATTCGCGCAGACCTGGTCCCGCTGGGAGAACTTACGATCTCCACCCACGGGCGCGGGGATCTGGTCACCGGGTCGGTGAGAGTCATTGCCGATGGTCCCATCGGTGGATTTCTACGATTCGACAATCCCGAGATCGGAGTCACTGGGGTCGGTGCCAGTCAGGCTGTCCAAGCTGCCATCTTTCCAGCTCGGCACCAAGCGGGAGGAATCCGTACCGGAACGGCAATCCGCAACCTGAAGGAGAAAAAGACACAAGTCACATGCCAGCTGATGCAAGACGGCATAGTGCTGGAAGAGAAAAAAGTTCCTTTGGCGAGCAACGGACAGACCACCCGGTTAGTCGACGAGTTGTTCCCTGAGAGCGTTACCTCCGATTTTGAGGGGTCGGTGCGCTGTACCGTACCCAACTACTGGAGGTTTGGTGGAATTGCCGTAGAAATGGACACCGAAAACCGCATCTTCACGACCTTGCCCTTGGTGCCGTTCCGGCAATGACCTGGCGGGAATGGCCAACGCGGCCAGAGTGGAATCAGTCCGGCGGACTGCGTTGCGACTCGGTCACATACTCCCGGTATACTCCCTCAACGCGCGTTGTCCGGCGAGCGCGGCCCCGGTTTCCGTGCTCGCATGACTTTCGCCGCGGACTGTAATGATCGAATTCCGGAAGCTGCCGATACTTCCCCACTTTTCATGTTCGTCTCCCGGATTTCGACCCTCGTCCTGACCGCACTCCTGGCCTCGTGCCAACCTGCGACCGAGACCATCACCTTTTTCCACACCGCGAGCCTGTCGCCCCTGGTCGAGACCGTCTCCAAGCGGTTCGAGGGCATGCATCCCGGTGTCGCGGTGGTGCGCGAGTCCGGGGCCGGCCTGGACATCATTCGCAAGTTGCCGGGCCGGACGCCGGGTCCGGATCTGCTGGCGGTTTCGGACCGGCGCCTGCTGGAGCGCCTCCTGGATTCCGGCAGCGTGAACCGGGCGTTCGAATTCCTGGGGAACGACATGGTGCTGGCCACCCGGGATCCCGAATTCCTGAGCGCGACCCGGCTCTCCGGGCGGTCCCATCGCCGCTGGTACGAGATCCTTCTGGAGCGGGACTACTCCTACGGCATCGCCGATCCCGACCGGGACCCGACCGGATACTGCGCCCACATGGTGTGGAAGCTGGCGGAGATGCACTACGAACGCCCCGGCCTCTACCGGAGGCTCCTGAATGGGCTGGATTCGCGCTGGATCTGCTCCGAGTCGGGCGAGCTGGCGGCGCTGCTTCGGGCCGATGCCCTGGATCTGGCTTTTCTCTACCGGTCCACGGCGCTCCAGACCGGGTTGGCCTTTCTCGACCTGCCTCCCCAAATCGCTCTGGGTGAAACCCTTTATGGCGCGTCCTACTCGCAGGCGACTCTCCGGGTCACCGGCAAGGTTCCCGATTCCATGGCCGAGCTCAAGGGCGTCCCGATCCGGTACGGCGTCGCCCTGATGAGGGAGAGCAGTCCCTGGGCCGAACGCTATCTGAACTACCTATTGAGCCCCGAGGTCCAGGCCCTCTACCGGGAGTTGGGTTACCGCAACATACCGGTGACCCGGATTGAGCCCTGGTAGCCCCGGTCCACTCGCGCCACTCAATCGGCCTGTTGCCGTCAGGATGACGCCGGATTCTCCGCGCCGGAACCGCGTCGTCCGGCGTTGACAGCCCAACGCCTTCTGCCCGGCACCCCTTTGGGGTAAAGTGGCGACACCATGGGAAGAATACGCACGATGATCCCCCTGCTGCTGATTCTGACGGTCTGGGGTGCGCTCGCCGGAGGGATCAGCCTCTACATCGACTATCTCTGGTTCGATGCCGTCGGCTACCTGGAAGTCTTCCAGACCACACTCGCCTCCAAGTTCCTGTTCTGGCTGGCCGGGTTCGGCGTCAGTTTTCTGATCCTGGGCTCCAACCTCTATCTGGCCGGACGGCGTCACCACGGCATCTACTGGATGAGTCCCGAACTCCAGGCGACAGCCCGGAAGGGCACGCAATTCGTCTTCTGGGTCGCCATTCTGGTCCTGTCGGTTCTGATGGGAATGGTGGTCCAGAGCCAGTGGCTGACCTTCCTCCAGTTCTGGAACCAGGTGCCGACGGGATCACAGGATCCCGTCTTCTCCCAGGACATCTCGTTTTTTATATTCTCCCTGCCGGTCCTGAGCTTCCTGGTCCATCTGGGACTGGTTCTGGTCGTCCTTTCCGTGCTCGCCGCCGCCATCACCTACGTGACCCATGGCCACCTGGCCTACCTGCAGCGCCTGCAACTGAGCCAGGAGGCGCGAGTGCACCTGACGATTCTGGCCGTGGCGGGATTCCTGCTGCTGGCCGGACGGTTCTGGCTCAATTGTTACGAGATTCTCTATAGCCGGGAGGGGGTCATCTTCGGCGCCGGGTACACGGATGTCTACGCCCGCCTTCCCTGCACCATGATCCTGGCCGGCGTCTCCGTCCTGACCGCCATCGCCTTCGCCGTCTCCATCTTCGGGAAGAACCTTCGAACGGCCGTCTATTCGGGAGTCTTCTTCGGCATCGCGTACCTGGCCCTGAATCTCTACCCCATGGTGATTCAGACCTTCATCGTGGAACCCAACGAGCTGCAGATGGAGACGCCTTACCTGGCGCACAACATCGGCCTCACCCGCAAGGCGTACAACCTGGACAAGATCGAAGTGCACGACTTCTCCGGGAGCGGCGACCTCTCCCGGGAGGACATGGCCGCCAACGAGACCACCATCGGGAACATCCGCCTCTGGGGCTGGCGGCCCCTGATGGACTCCTACAACCAGCTTCAATCGATCCGCTCCTACTACGAGTTCCAGGGGGTCGACCTGGACCGCTACGTCATCGACGGGAAATACCGGCAGGTGATGCTGTCGGCCCGGGAACTGGACTTCAGCAAAATCTCGGAGCAGGCCCAGACCTGGATCAACGAGTATTTCGTCTACACCCACGGCTACGGACTCTGCCTGAGCCCGGTCAACGAGGTCACGCCGGAGGGACTTCCCGAGTTCTTCATCAAGGACATCCCGCCCCAAAGCAACGGGAGCTTCGAGATCACCCGTCCCGAGATCTACTTTGGCGAGAAGACCGACAATCCGGTCTTCGTCAAGACCGCTCAGGAGGAGTTCGACTATCCCATCGGCGACCGGAACGCCTTCACCACGTACCAGGCCGAGAAAGGTCTCGGCATCGGCTCCTTCGTACGAAAGCTGCTCTTCGCCTGGGAACTGAAAAACTACAAGATCCTGTTCGCCGACGACTTCACGTCCGAGAGCCGCGTTCTGCTGCACCGGCGCATCCAGGACCGCGTGCCCAAGATCGCTCCGCTTGGGCTGGATTTCGATCCGGACCCCTACCTGGTGATCCACGAGGGGCGCCTCTTCTGGATTCAGGACGGCTACACCTCCACCAGCCGCTATCCCTATTCGGAGCCGACCCGCGGCGGGTTCAACTACATCCGGAATTCACTGAAGGTGGTGGTCGACGCCTATCTGGGAGATGTGACCTTCTACGTCTCCGATCCGGACGACCCCCTGATTCAGGTCTACTCCGCCATCTTTCCCTCCACGTTTCGCCCCTTGGGAGAGATGCCCGAAGGCCTGCGGCTGCACCTGCGGTATCCGGAAGTCCTCTTCAACGTCCAGCGGGAGATGTTCCGCACCTATCACATGCGGGACACCAGCGTCTTCTACAACAAGGAGGACGTGTGGGACATCCCCACCGAGATCTACCGGGACCAGGAACAGGTCATGGAGAGCTACTACGTGATCATGAACCTGCCCGGGTCTCAGGAGGAGGAATTCATTCTTCTGGTCCCCTACACCCCCCGCAACAAGAACAACATGATCTCCTGGTTGGCCGCCCGGTCGGACGGGGAACACTACGGGACCCTGGTTCTCTACCAGTTCCCCAAGCAGGAGCTGCGTTACGGCCCGCTTCAGATCGAAGCCCGCATCGATCAGGACCCGACCATTTCTCCCCTGCTGACACTCTGGAGTCAGCAAGGTTCGGAGGTGATTCGCGGCAACCTACTGGTGATCCCCATTGAGGACACCCTGCTCTACGTCGAGCCGCTCTACCTGCAGGCGGAAAAGAGCATGATCCCCGAGTTGACCCGGATCATCGTTGTGTTCGATAACCGCGTGGCCCTTGGAGAGACGCTGGACGAAGCTTTGGCAGCCGCCATCTGGCCCGACGAGGCGCCTGGAGAATTCCGGGCCGCGGCCGCGCCGGGGATTTCCGTCGATACCGAGGTTGAACTGGGACGCGGCAGCCCCCTGATGGTCCGGGCTCTGCAGCACTTCAATCAGAGTCAGAAACACCTGCGAGAGGGAAACTGGGCCGCCTACGGAGAGGAACAGGAGCGTTTGAAACAGGTCCTGGAACAATTGGTCCGGCAGTCCAGGAATTAGAGGAACGGCGACAGGAGCGGCGGTTTCCAACCGCCGACAGGGGGGTCAGGGGGACGATAGTCGCCCCCCTTCGTTTGAAGTCGAAAGCTCTCCCGCGTAAAATCACAAATCAGGAGACAAAATCTCATGATTACCCTGACGAACGACGCAGTGAACCAGGTCCAGAAGGTCATCTCGCAACAGGCCCAGGCGTTTTCCGGTGTCCGCGTGGCGGTGGTGGGTGGGGGCTGCTCCGGCTTCCAGTACACCATGAACCTGGAGCGGCAGGGCCGCGAGGGCGATGACGTCTTGGAGATCGACGGCTTCAAGGTCTTCGTGGATCCTCAGAGCATGCTCTACCTGGACGGGACCGAGATCGACTACATCGAGACGACTCAAGCCGCCGGGTTTCAATTCAAGAATCCCAACGTGTCCGGCTCCTGCGGCTGCGGCGAGTCATTTCACGTCTGAACCCGTTTCCGCTCCACGCTTTTTCGATCCGCCGTCCGAATTCTGCAACGGCGGGTCGGCCCTTCCTTGAAGCGCCTCCGTCCTGAACGAGATAATGAGCGGCATGGAGACGACCGACGTATTCCGCAGACCCATGAAGGATCTGCGAGTCTCGGTGACGGATCGCTGCAACTACCGTTGCCGGTACTGCATGCCGCTGGACCAGTACGTCTGGATCGAGAAGCGGGAGCTGCTGACCTTCGAAGAGATCGTCCGCCTGGCCCGACTCTTCGTCGACCTGGGCGTCGGGAGGATCCGAATTACGGGCGGCGAGCCCCTGGTCCGGCGCGACCTGCACCGTCTGCTTGGGGACCTCTCCAAAATCGGAGGCTTGAAGGACCTGAGCCTCACGACCAACGGCTCGTTCCTGGCCCGATTGGCTCCCGCGTTGAGGCGGGCAGGCCTGCGCCGGATCAACGTCAGCCTGGACACGTTGGATCCGGACAAGTTCAGCGCCATCACCAAACGGGGACGGCTGGAAGACGTGCTGGAGGGGATCCTGGCGGCCCGGGACACCGGAATGGCTCCCATCAAGATCAACACCGTCGTGATCAGGGGCATCAACGACGACGAGATCATGGACTTGGTGGAGTACTCGCGAGAGCACGGTCTGCAGGCCAGGTTCATCGAATACATGGACGTGGGAAACGCCAACGACTGGAGTCTCGAGAGAACCGTCACCAAACAGGAGATCCTGGACCGGATCCGATCCCGGTATCCCCTGGAGGCCGTGGGACGGGAGGAGAGCCGCGCGCCCGCCGTCAACTACCGCTTCCTGGACGGGGCCGGACAGATCGGAATCATCGGATCGGTGACCGAACCGTTCTGTTCCACCTGTAGCCGGGTCCGATTGACAGCCGACGGCCAGATGGTCACCTGCCTGTTCGCCTCCGGGGGCCACGATCTGAAGCGCCTGCTGCGAGGCGGAAGTTCCGACGTGGAGATCCGTTCCTTCCTGGAGCGGGTCTGGTCGGTCCGGGAGGATCGGTTCTCCGATCGCCGTTGGCAACAGATTCGCACCGACGGCTACCATCGGAAAGATCACCGGAAGATCGAGATGATCACCCTCGGTGGGTAAGGTTCCGTGCCGGGTCGTGAAGATTCGGTCAAATTGGTTCCGTTTTCTGGTCCGGTCCGAGAGCGGGGGTTAAACTGGCGTCACCCCCCGGGGCGATACTGTTGCCGTCCGGGGCGGACGGCAAATCCGTAGTTTCCAATAATCAGACATCACAGGACAGCCATGACATCAAATCCAGATTCTACCGTGGTCACCCCCGACCGAATCCGATCCCTCCAGGGAATGGCCAACCGTTTGCGGCGCCACTCGCTGGTCGCCACCACCGAGGCCGGTTCGGGACATCCGACCTCCTGCTTCTCCTGTGCCGACCTGGTCTCCACCATCTTCTTCCAATTCCTGCGCTTCGACCTCACCCGGCCGGATCATCCGGCAAATGACCGCTTCGTGCTCTCCAAGGGACATGCCGCACCGGTTCTTTACGCGGCCTTGGCCGAAGGAGGAGCCTTTCCGGTGGAAAGGCTCCTCACTCTGCGGCGGATCGACAGCGAGTTGGAGGGGCATCCCACACCCCGAAGCCGCTGGGTCGACGTCGGCACGGGGTCCCTGGGCCAGGGACTGGCCATCGGCGTGGGAATGGCGCTGGCCCTCAGGAACCGTCCTTCGGGAAACCGGGTCTATGTCCTCATGGGGGACGGAGAAACCGCCGAGGGTGCGGTTTGGGAAGCGGCCGCCCTGGCCGGATTCTACGGTCTGGACAATCTCATCGGTGTGGTGGACGTGAACGGGTACGGCCAGAGCCAGAACACCATGTACGACCACGACCTGGACGGCTACTGCGACCGTTTTCGCGCCTTCGGCTGGCACGCGGCTGCCGTGGACGGCCACGACGTGGGGGAGATCTCGGCCGCACTCCAGGACGCATGCGACCAGACCGGCAAGCCCTCGGTCATCGTCGCCCGCACCCTCAAGGGCAAGGGAGTCTCCTTCATGGAGAACCGGGACGGCTGGCACGGAAAACCGATTCCCCGTGGAGCAGACCTGGAGCGGGCGCTGGAGGAGCTGGGTCCGGAGGCGCCGGCCGATCCATCCCTGCGCGTGGCGCTGCCGGCCGAAAACGGCGACTCCGGCGCCGCGGATTCCGGCGGGAGTGCGAAGATGGAGCCGCCCGCCTACACCGATCAGGACCGGGTGGCCACCCGCGTCGCGTACGGGACCGGACTGCGGAAGTTGGGAAACGCCAATCCCCGGGTCGTGGCCCTGGACGGCGACACCAAGAACTCAACCTACTCGCTGCGGTTCATGGAGCAACACCCGGACCGCTTCTTCGAGTGCTTCATCGCGGAGCAGGCCATGGTCGGAGCGGCCGTGGGCATGGGCGCCGTGGGCAAGATTCCATTCGCCTCCACCTTCGCCGCCTTCATGACCCGCGCCTACGACCTGATTCGGATGGCGGCCATCTCCCAGAGCAACCTCAAGCTCTGCGGCTCCCATGCCGGCGTCTCCATCGGAGAGGACGGCCCCTCACAAATGGGTCTGGAGGATCTGGCCATGATGCGGGCCATTCAAGGGTCCACGGTCCTCTATCCCAGCGACGCCGTCGCCACGGAGCGCCTGGTCGAGGTGGCCTCCCAGACACCCGGCATCGTCTACATCCGAACCACCCGTCCCAAGACCGCCTGCCTCTACGATGCGGCGGAGACCTTCGTCCGCGGCGGGTCCAAGACCGTTCGAACCAGCCCCTCCGACCAAGCCACGGTCGTAGGCGCCGGAATCACCCTTCACGAAGCCCTCAAGGCGCATGGGCAACTGCAGGACGAGGGCATCGACATCCGCGTCATCGACCTGTACTCCGTCAAGCCGGTCGATGGCGAGTCTCTGGCGCGGGCGGCGCGGGAGACCGGAGCCATCGTCACCGTGGAGGACCACTACGCCGACGGAGGTCTGGGAGACGCCGTCGTGGACGCCCTGGCCGGACGGCAGTACCGCTACCGGAAGCTGGCCGTGACCGACCTGCCCCGGTCCGGACCCTCGGCCGAGCTGATGGACGGCCACGGCATCGGAGCCCGCGCCATCGTGGAGGCGGTGCGGGATCTGGTCTCCTAGCCTGAACTTCCAGAATGGAATCGACGTAATTCACTGATTATAAATCAGAT